>NZ_JAAORJ010000004.1:79124-320422 GCF_017696315.1 Prochlorococcus marinus XMU1412
CTATTTGGATTATCGCCAAAACGTCCATCTGTAGGTCTTCTACATGGCTCCGCGTATGCCACACTCCAAGGTTCTGGCCCAATAGCCCTTAAAAAAGTATGCGGATTCATTGTTCCAGCACCTTTTTCGGTATCATAAGGCTGCATAATTAAACAACCTTCTTCTGACCAAAAATTATTTAAGTTTTTAATTATATCCTGAAAAAACATTAAATTAAAATAGTGAAAAAACTTAGATCAATGCCAGTAGTCATAATAACAAAGCTTTAAAGTAAAGAATATTTTTAAATCTAAATTCTCAAAAATATCATCCGATAATAAGCTGTCATTGAATTAGATCCTTGAAAAAAATAAGGAATTAATTATGTAAACAAATCTAATGGCAATGGTCCAAAAGTATTAGATTCTTTGGTAATTTCGTCATACTGACATGTTATTAAAATTCCTTCTCCAAGACCATTTTCAGATCTAACAAAAACATTACCAGTTTTTTGATTAGCTTTTAAAAAAACACCTCCATCAGCATGAAGGGAACCTAGATTACCAAATTTAATTGAGGGATATTTCTCAGAAATTGACTGTAATGCTTCAATAGCTCTATTATCACTAAGAGCCATTATGCCTATCGTTATCCAATCGGCATTAAAAATATTTGCTTCTAGTTCCTCTAAAAGTTTTTTTTCTTGTCTATCACTTAATTGAGGGGCAGTTCTAAGATTATTTAAATCGACTAAACTATTTATTTCCATAAGCTTTATATCTAAAAATTCTTAACCAAATGTCCTTCCATTCCAAGCCCACAACGAGGCTGGTACATCCTCGAAAGAAATATAAATCCTATCTATTGGGATCCCCATTTTCTCATATACAAAATCTGATATTGGCTTTGCCATTTCTGAAGGATTTAGAGAACCTATTGATTTGATTTCTAAAAAGCAAGAAGGTGTTTCATCATCAAAATACATTTGACAATTATCATCTATTTTCGCCATAACAAAACTTCTTGATTTATTAGTTAAAGATGAAATAAGAATTGAAATTTCTTCGAGTAATTTAGCTTTTTCATTTACTTTTGCTGAAGTCGAAACATTAATATAAGGCATCTCTATGCAGCAAGATAATCTTTTTTAGAATCATTTTCTAGATAAACAGTTTTATTTTTTAAATTTCTTTTTGATGAAAGATATGCCATATCATATGAACTTATTCCGTTTTTATAAGGATTGAAAAGAGCATTTTTAGACCTGTTTTTTTTGCTCCTCTTGAACTCAATCATCATTATTAAATCATTAATTAATAATTTAACTTTTTTTGAAAAGATGTCTAGTTTTTTTGAGAATTTTTAATCTATTAATGAAAAAAAATTCCTAATACACAATTAGAATTTCTTTTTACTAGATTTGAAATGTTGATTCAAAATTAGTTGCTTTGGAAGTATTAAATAATTATCAAAGGGAAAAACTTGATGAGAGTAATGATGAAGAATTTTATTCTGATCCAAAATTTGTTTATCATCTAGATGCAAACTTCAGGCAAAATCTATCAGAATTATATGAAAGAGAAATTGACAATAATTCAACTGTCCTTGATTTAATGTCTAGTTGGGATAGTTATTTACCTAAAGGGAAAAGATATAAAAAAGTTATTGGACATGGTTTAAATAAACAAGAACTTGAACGAAATAAAATTTTTGATTCTTATTGGATACAAAATTTTAATTTAAGTCAACAAATTCCCCTAGATAAAGAAAGCGTTGATTATTGCTTGATGGTGGCCGCATGGCAATATTTACAATATCCAGAGAATTTAACGAAAGAAATTGCGAGAATATTGAACAGAAAGGGCAAGATTATTATTGCTTTTTCAAACAGAGCATTTTGGCATAAAGCTCCTAACATATGGACTTCATCTACTGAAGAAGAAAGGGTTAAATATGTAAGAAAAGTATTAATCTCAAACGGATTTAATGAGCCAAAAATTATCAAAAAGTTTACTGAACCAGCACTTAATATCTTTAATTTTTTAAATAAAGACCCATTTTATTGTTTAATCGCAACCAAAGAGTAAATTTTTAATCACATTGCATTAAACAATTCTATGATAAAGTCATCAACTATTTTTCATAGCCATATTTTTAAATTTTTACTAATATTGGGTAGTTAAAATTAATAATATGGGTTCTAAAAGAGAAAAATATCCTGAAAAATGTCCTTGGGATCTTGGCCCTAATCAACATTTAGCAAAAGAAGAGAACTGGACTTTAAGATTAGGAGAAGCAAATGTATGCTTTAGCAAAAATAAATTAGATAATAATTATTTTCATGTAATTAGTAATGAAAATGAGGAGCAAATTTTAGCTTTTAGAGCAAGACTCCTATATCAAAAACTACTTGATAAAGGGTTTAGATTGGTTGAATAAAAAAAACTAATTTAATAAGCATAGATCCTCAAAGACAAACTTTTGTGTTTCTTCTTCTTGATTTTGGTTTAAGTATTTTATTGTCCTCGAATTTAATATCCAATAATCGTTTTTACCCATATTTAGAAATTCATCCTCATATTCTAATTTTTGAGAATTTGTCTCAAGTGTATCTGGATCAATTTGTTGACTACTATATTTTTTACTAAGGGAACCTGTTCCTGTATCTAAAAATTCTTCTACAAAAATTTCTATTATAATTCCATGAATTTTTCTGTAGACCATATTAATACAGTTATTTTTAACTCTATATTTATCACCTTGATTCTTACCTGAAACACTCATTTCAATCCCACTTTCAGAATTTTTAAGTAAATTAAAATTATTGTCTGAGTGCACTGATTCAAATTCTCTCTTTACTCTATGTATACAAACTTCAAATAACTGAGAGGCAATACTTTTTACAACTTTCTCATCTTCTATTTTTTGAATATTTGGTTTAAAATCTTTATCTAACGCGAATTCACCTTTATAAATATTATTCTTATTCAAGAAAATACATTTACCTTGGTAACCATGAAAATCATTATTCCAGGTGTAACGATTTTCATAAGCCTTTTTAAAAATCTCCTTACAATTAATTTCTTTTAGATTATCCATTAATTTTTTGAAAACGTGAAATAATTCTACAAAAAAAAAACCTCCCTGTTAGAGGAGAGGTTTTTTATTAGATTAAATTAGTTTTGAGTAATTTTTGTATTTTCAATATTATCAAAAGCTTGACCAATTTTCTTAAAGTCAAATCCCATTGCTCTTAGTGCGTGCCAAAGATGACCTTGTAAGAAAAAGAAACCCAAATAAAAATGAGTATTAGCAAGCCAAGCTCTTGAGCTATATGCTCCTGAACCTAAATCTACTGTATCAGTAAAATAAGGGGCAAATTCAAATTGAAGCTTCAAAGGTTCTCCATATAGATCAACTGGATATATGGTCGTATTTGAAGCACACCAAAAAGCAGCAACAAAAGCCATGTAAGAGACGCCAACAACTGAGTATGACAAAATTGCCTCAGCACCAAGTAATCCTTTCCCTTTGAATTCTGTATATTCTCCAAATTGTTTAGTACAAATATGGAAAACACCTCCAATTATTTCTAGGAAAGCTAGGAAAGCATGTCCTCCCATAACGTCTTCCAGACTATCTATTTTTAAAAAATCAAATTGATGATTCCAGATAGCGGCAATATCTAAATTGTAAATAACTTGTCTTGTGGATCCTATTGCTGGATCGTAAATTCCATGAATACGAGCCCATTCAACGAACATAATTGCTCCAAGCCCAAGAAAGATTAAATGATGACCAAGAATAAAAGTTAGTTTATCTGGGTCATCCCATTCGAAATCAAATTTTTGTGGCTTACTATTTTGTGGGTAGTCTCCAAGATCACCTGCAAATTTATTGGAATGTAATAATCCCCCAGCACCCAATACTGCTGAAAAAATTAGATGTAATGTGCAAATTACAACAATTCCATATGGTTCTGTAATTACACCATTTTCAACGCCACCAATTCCAATACCAGCTAGGTGAGGCAAAACGATTGCTTTCTGTGCACCCATTGGAATACTGGCGTCGTAACGTGCCAATTCAAATAATCCAAAGGCTCCTGCCCAGAACATCATTAGGCCTGCATGGGCAGCATGGGCAGCTATGAATTTACCTGAACGGCCAACGACACCAGAATTCCCTGCGTACCAGTCATAGGTGACATCAGATTTTCCGTAAGTTTGTAACACTTGATTTAAGTAAACAGCAAATTGAGCATATTGCTTATCGCTATTTTTTTTACATGTTCTTTACAGATTTAATTACTTATGTAAAAAAAACATATTGTAAAAGAACAAATGTTACAAACTAGGGAAGTAATATCTGAGAAAGCTTACCCCAATGAAGGGATTTCACCCTTAAGCTGAGAAGCCCATGTTTCAAGACGGGAATCTGTCAAATCAGATTCACTATCCTCATCAAGAGGTAATCCACAAAAGCTTTCTCCAATAACACTTTTAGACTCATCAAATGTATAAGAAGATTTATCTACGTAACCGACCATCTCGGCGCCTGCTTTAGTGAAGTAGCTATGAAGTTCTTCCATTGCATCACAATAGTTTTCTGTATATGTAGAAGAATCTCCTAAACCAAAAATTGCAACTTTTTTTCCTGATAAACTTAGTTCACCAATATCCTCTAGGATTGAATCCCATGCAGTTCCAGATCTTTCCTCATCGGCACCAGTATTCCAAGTAGGTATCCCGCAGATAATTCCATCAAGACCTTCAAATTCCGAAAGATCATCCACATCAGATACATCTTTAGGTGCTTCTGCTGAAGAGATAAAGTTGTGAAGACGATCGGCTACGTCTTCAGTTTTTCCAGTTGTAGTTGCGTAATAAATTCCTACAGTCATAACTTCAAAATGTTTACATTAAAATAATAAAATCTAAAAACGTTAAATTAATTTCTTAAAAAACTATTTCATGTAAAATTTTATACTAATCAAGGTATGAAAATTTTTTTGAGAATAATTTATAAAACATTTAAACCATCGTGACTGACAAATTTCAAAATGATATTAAAAATCTTATTGAAGAATACAACTTTAATGGGCTTAAAAAATTTAAATTAATTGTTTTATTTGGTTTATTAGGAGATTTTGATAGCCTTGAATATGCAATAAATTTGAAAAATTTTATCGATAATAATCAAGATAAAAATTTAGATATTTTTGCAATTGCTATTGGCAACCAAAATGGGA
The DNA here is from genome assembly GCF_017696315.1 of Prochlorococcus marinus XMU1412. Taxonomy (NCBI): domain Bacteria; kingdom Bacillati; phylum Cyanobacteriota; class Cyanophyceae; order Synechococcales; family Prochlorococcaceae; genus Prochlorococcus; species Prochlorococcus marinus. Next base: position 84,355 of record NZ_JAAORJ010000004.1, read on the forward strand.
AAGAGAAATTCTGTAACTTTACTGGCTTTCATAAAGAAAATTTAATAGTCGTTTCTAATAACCAAATTCATAAAAATCTCAAAGTCTCAAGAGGATTAGATATTGGATTAGGAGGTTGGATCAATATGCTTTTGATGTTATCAGGAATAAATTCTTTAAAAACAATCAAAGAAGTTATTAGGGGTTATCTCGGAGACCGGAAAGCAAAGCAAATCTATTCAGAATTTGACAAAATTGAAGTTTTAAAATTTATAAAATTTTCAGGTAATTCATTTAGACAGGTTTTCGGGGATGGTTATTTGAGACCATTCGAATTGGCAACATTTAGATTAAATAACATGAATGAAGTAATTCAAAACTGGAGTGATTATATTATTAAAGAAGAATACCTTCCTCAAAGAGGGGCTTCTCTTCTATTGAACAATAAAAATCAAATAATTTATAAATTTTTTTCAAATGATGTGCTTGGATATTCATCAAACATGAGGGATCCTTTAAAGTTTTTGACTGATTTAATTAAAGAGTAGTTTTAAAATATTTTTATGAATGTAGATATATTCGGATATTTTGCAGCGATTTTAACAACAGCGGCATTTCTACCTCAATTGATAAAAACTTTAAGAACAAAAAAGGCAGATGATGTTTCTTTGACAACATTAATAATGTTTATTATCGGTGTTTTGTCTTGGATTATTTACGGTTACAAAATTTCTTCTACACCAATATTGATAGCAAATTTGATTACCCTAATCTTAAATCTTTTGATATTAATCTCTAAAATATATTTTTCAAAATACTAAAATAGATAAAATAATTTTTTAAACGCAATTAACTTTATATTTATTACTTAATTCTTTATTAAAATAGAAGAAAATTTTTCTTATCTTGAAAACTTCAAAATGCTGGGTTTGGTTTAAAGGAAGCCTTAACAATGGTGGATATTGGAAAGAGGGTTTTACTTGTACTTTTGATGAGAAACCAGGAGTTTTAATAGAAAGTCCTGCTTACGTAACTTGTCGGGTTCCTACGTGGAGGATTTTGACTAAAGAACCAGAAAATATAAATAAATCTCCTCTAATACCTGATAAAGCAATCTGGAAAATAATTTAAATACCTAATTAATAATAAAAAACTTTTTGACTTTACTACGGCAAGTTAATATTGCTTTAATAAATATTTTTTTAATACTATCTACTCTCTTTTCATAAATATTATCCCTTTCTTAATCTTTGGTTTTCTTCTTGGGAAAAAAAATCCAAAGATTTCAAAATATATTGCGAGACCTCTAATAAGATTTGGAATTCCATTAAGTGTAATGGGTCTCCTATTGAAAGAAGGTATAGATATAAATCTAATTAAAAGTGCATCTTTAGCATTCTCCTTAATTGGATTTTTAATAATTGTGATAAACATAATCCCAATATTTAAAAAGAGGCTTCCAAATCACACATTGCAGCTGGCAGGCCTAATAGGTAATACATCATTTCTTGGAATACCCATTGCGATAGCTCTTCTACCTTCAACAACTATAAATTTCACTATAGGATTTGATTTAGGGACAACACTTTTCGCTTGGATATTTGGACCTTTTTTTCTTCAAGGAAAATCCAAAAATAATAATATTCCAAACATCAAAGGTTTATTTAATGCATTAATAAATAGTCCTGCATCAAGGGGGATTATTGGTGTACTTCTTGCCTATCTTTTCCAAATAAATGAAATTTTAGGCAATTACCTTTGGATTCCAGCAAGAATTGTTATTGCTTTAGCAATAATAATTGTGGGAACAAGACTTGGAATAATCACAACTCAAAACGAGAAGATTTTGGATCTAAATGAAGAAATTAAATTTTCAATTTTATTAAAGTTATTTATTCTTCCGTTTATTATTTTTTTAGTATGCAAATTCTTAAATTTTGACTTTTATCAATCATCTGCAGTAATTCTTCAGGCAGGAACTCCAACAGCAATATCCACAATATTAATGGCAGAGGCTTATGGTGTGAAACAAAAAATAGCTTCAAAAATTCTTTTTACCACAACTCTAATTTCAATAATTACAATTCCTCTATTAAAAATGTTCATGAATTTATTTATTTAAACAACCTTAATGGAAAAGCTAAAAAGCATGAATAATGAATAATGTAAAGATTATATCCTGATAACTAAATAATGTCTTAAGATTTAGGTTATGAAGTCAGCATCCCCTGAAAATGAATATATCCCTCTAGATCTAAGGATTTCTGTGAGGAGAGATACTCTAAGGCTTATCTCAGAAATGGCTCAAGATATGGGAATAAGCATTAATGAAGTTTTTAGTTTTTTAGCCGAAGATTCTGTCATCGATCTCGAATTAATGGAAGATTTGAATAGGATTAATATTCCAAGCAAGTGCAGCATCGATGATTTAAAAAATGCTCTTCTTAAAAAAAGACTTTGTTAAAATTTTTCAACTTTTCTATTTTCCCAGTTAGATTTATAACCACTATTCACTAAAAATCTAGAATACTTATTTAAATCACTTTTTCGAATTCGCCATAAATTATAAATCCCAAATTTGCCCAACTTTTGATGATTAATTTTTGACCATTGCTCTCGGCGGGTAGAGTATTCATCTATCACGACCAATAGAGATTTATATTCATAATCCGGTTGATCCTCATAATTCTCTCTTCTATCAGTTTTTAGTCTTTCTGACAGATTAATTAATCCCTCTTCAGTGTTTGCTTCATAAAAAACTATTTGTCTCGAATAATAATGTAATGAAGGTTTTCTTATCCCGATCATTGCTAAAGTTTCCCTTCCCTCACGAATATCTAAAATTAATTTTGAGATATTCCTTAAAGGTAATTGCCTTGAAGTATCTGCTAATTTTCTAATTGGCGACATCAAATAAGATTGCCCAATTAAAAGTAAAATTTGTAGATAAAGGAGGATATTTCTAGACTTTAAAGAAAATAAGATTATTGCAAGAAGGGTAAATGAAGAGAAGAACAATTTAGCTTTGAAAATAATCCCAGAGCTTATAAGTTCAGATGCAAGATTAGGCATTTCGGGATCATTAATAGAACTCAACCAAATATTTGAGAAAAAGAATGCTATTGAGAAGCCAAACAAAATTAAAATATTAAAGATCCAGAGAAATAAATAACTTTTATTTATTTTTTTTAAGCTTATAAAGCTATTACTTGTTAATAATGCTGCCGCAGGAATTGCTGGCAACCAATAGCTAGGTAGTTTCGTTGCAGAAAGGCTAAAGAATATTAAAACTGACGTTAACCAACATAGAGAATATTTATAAAGGGTTTCAGTGACATTGCAACTTTCTTTTGAACTTTTAAAGAAATCCTTAAAGGTTTTAAATATCCCATGATACAAAAAAGGAGTGAATGGTAATGAAGCCAATATCATTATGTAAAGAAAAAACCAGAATGGTTCTGAATGATTATTTACAACTGAGGTATATCTTTGAAAATTATGGTAACCAAAAAAATTATCCCAAAAAGGCTTTCCCTCTTTTAGAAGTTCTAAGACGTACCATGGAACACTAATTAGTATTGTTATTAATAAACCCTTCTTAGGGTTTATCTTACTAAGCAAAGTTTCCCAATCCTTTTGGGAAAACAAGAAAGTCGTAATAGTCAATAATGCCAAAACAAATGCAACAGGTCCTTTAACTAAAATTGCAAAACCTAAAAATAACCAAGCTGAAATACATTGATCATTATTTTCACTTGCCATTCTTCTCCAAAACAAAAGCAGGCTAATCCCTAAGGTTCCAGTTAAAAGGGCATCACTCACGGCGGTTCTACTCCAAATAATTATTAATGGAGAAAGAGCAAAGCCTAATGAGGCAACTATTGGAGTGAGGAAATGCCTATCACTCTTCTGTGGCCAACAAAACAACGTATCTCCAATCATCAACATTAAAAATAATGATGCCAAAGCTGAAGGGAGTCTTGCTGAGAGAGTCCCGAAACTATCCCAAATCTCATTATTCGGTAATGAGTAAAAAAAACCCATGAGCCAATATATTAGTGGAGGCTTATCAAAACGGAATATTCCATTGACTTTTGGAGTTAACCAATCACCTGATTCACTCATGGCACGCGCAGCAGCGGCAAATAAAGGGGGAGTTTCATCCACCAATCCTGTACTGCCTAAACCTAAGATAAATATAATGATCCCACAAACTAAAACTATCAATAAAGTTATAAGCCTTTTTTTTGAGTTAAAAAGAATCATTTAATATTATTTATATTCATGCATTACTTTATTAAGCCAGTTCACAACCTTGTTAGCAAATATATCTGCGGAGGCATTTTTTTCTACCCATTCTCTACATTTTTGACGCTTTATATTTTCAATAATCTCTACATAAGAAAGCATATTTTTTTTATCATCAGGATCAGCAAGATAACCTGTTTGGCCATGCTGAATAATTTCACTAGGTCCTCCTCTTTTATAAGCTACAACAGGTACCCCACAGGCTAAAGCTTCAACAATAACGTTCCCATATGCCTCATTCCATTTCGGAGTATTTAGCAACCCTCTGCATTTACCAAGTTCTTTTTGTAATTCATCGGTTGATAAAAACCCCATCCAATCTATAGCTCCTTGAGGGAATGATTTTTCTATCTTTGAGGCATACATCTCATCTTCTATAAATCCCCAAACTTTTAATTTTTCGCCAAGTTTATTTGCTACATAAACTGCATCCTCCAAACCTTTCTCCGGAGCGACTCTTCCAACCCATGCCAAGGGTCCCTTCACTGAATCTTGAAAAATATAATTATCCAAATTAAACCCATTCCCAATAATTGTTGGTTTTTTTATGAATGGATAATCATTAGCTTGCATTTTCGAATGAAAAGCAAAATTATTAGGATATTCAGTATATACCTTAGAGATTAAATTACTAATTACTGAACTTTCAGAACCCATACTAATAATATGTGCAATGGGTATCTCTAAATTTAAAGTCATCCATATAGGCAACCAATCATAGGACATGTTTAACAATACATCTGCATGTTTAGCAATATCTATTCCCTTTTCCAGCATTCCTGCTAAAAGAGAATTGTCTGGGATACTCACGGGAGAGTTATAATTTTGATGCTGCCAACTAATTTGTTCTTCACCTTCCACAAAATGTAATTTTGCTTTTACATTACTTTCATGTAACGTTGAATTTTTTGGAGCTACAACTTCAACAGAATGACCTAAAGAAATTAAACCTGAAACTAAAGAATTTAAAGTTAATTCAACTCCACCACCTTTACCACTCCCAATGAACCCTATTGGAGTACTAATCAAAACTATTCGCATTATTAGACTTTTTACAAAAAGAAACTAATTAAATAGTAGTATCAGAAAATTTATTTTCCCATAAACTCTTTCTCTGGCTTACAAAAAATACTGAGATAAGAACAAACACCACTCCTATCCACTGCACAGTAGTGAGTCTTTCATCTAACCAAACACCTCCACTGAGAAGAGCAAATACAGGTGTTAAAAATGCAAGAGTACTAAATCCAGTTATTTCTTTATTATTGGCAAAGTAGAAAAACAATCCATAAGCTATTGCTCCTCCAAAAATACTTGCAAATGTCATAAGTCCCCAATCAAATATTGACCAATCTGGAATTATTGTGAAATTTGATTTTAAGCAGTGCTTAATAATTAAGGGCAAGCTGCCTAAAACCATATGCCAACCTGTAACTGCCACTGGATCACTTTTAGTACAAGTGAATCTAATTAAAATTGTTCCTAATGCCATAGCGAGAGAAGCTGCAAGCATCCATAATTCTCCAAAGTTAAAAGCAACATCACTTATAGACTTATCAGACATCAGCCACCAATTCCCTAAAAATTCTTGTGGAACTCCTAAAAATACTATTCCTCCCAAGCCAAAAAGTAATCCTAACCATCCTATTGGATTAATTAAATTCCCAAAGATTGCCCTCGCTAAAATAGCTACCAAAAGCGGTTGAGAATCAATTAATACAGAACCTAAACCTGCTCCAGTTTTTTCAATACCATAAGTTAAAAACAACTGAAAAAAAGTGGCATCAACAATCGTAAAAACAAAAAACCATTTCAAATCGCATCTATAAATTTTTAAATCTCTTTTAAACAAATATGTTGTTATTAGAACAAGAATCCCTGCAGGAAGTAATCTTAAAGAAGCCACAAACTCTGGCCCAGCACTTGATACTAGAGGAGTCATTGCCGCCATTGAAGTACCCCAAAGTGCAAAAGGGAGTATCATTAAAAACCAATTTAGGATTGAATTCATTAGGTCTGCTGATAGTCTTTTTAAAGTAGTTTTATGTATTTACCTTAAAAGAATGATTTGGCCTTTTAGACGAAAGTCAAAAAAAAGAATAGCTCGTATAGTAATTGATGAGGCTATTACAAGTTCAACAAGAGTTTCAGTCCTTAAAGCTCTTCAACAAATTGAGGATAGAGAATTTCCTGCTTTAATCGTGAGAATTGATTCTCCAGGGGGTACAGTTGGGGATAGCCAAGAAATATACTCTGCTATTAAAAGGCTTAAAGATAAAGGTTGTAAAGTCATTGCTAGTTTTGGGAACATCTCAGCATCAGGAGGCGTTTACATTGGTGTTGCATCTGACAAAATAGTTGCTAATCCAGGCACAATTACAGGATCTATTGGTGTGATTATAAGAGGAAATAATTTATCTAAATTATTAGATAAAATCGGCATTAAATTTGAGACAGTTAAAAGCGGTGTATTTAAAGACATACTTTCTCCAGATAAACCTCTAAGTGAGGAAGGTAGAGGTCTACTCCAAGGGCTTATAGATGAAAGTTATAAACAATTTACTGAAGCTGTCGCTGAAGGAAGGAATTTACCTGTTGAGGAAGTAAGAAAATTTGCTGATGGAAGAATATTCACTGGAACACAAGCACTCGAACTTGGTCTTGTTGATAAGGTTGGAGATGAATTTGTTGCAAGGGAGCTAGCTGCTGAGATGGTTAATATTGATCCAAAAATTCAGCCCCTAACATTTGGGAAGAAGAAGAAAAAAATACTTGGACTAATTCCTGGGAGTAGAGTGATTGAAAAAATTATCAATAATATCTCTTTTGAGTTTGACTCATCTAATAAAGTACTTTGGTTATATAAGCCTTAAATCGATATGTATGAAAAAATGAAAGATGATTATAAAATTACATTTATCCGTGGAGCTACAACAGCATCCGGGAATTCTATTAGGGAAATAGAAGTTGCCGTAGTGGAACTAATTGATGAATTAATTTCACGAAACAATCTAATTAAGAAGAACATACTATCCATTACATTCACAGCTACAAAAGACTTGAATGCATGTTTCCCCGCTTCAATTGCGAGGAAATTTAATGGGCTTGATTCAGTTGCCTTTTTAGACTGCCAACAAATGCACGTATCAAATGATGTTGATTTTTGTATAAGAATAATGGCTCAAGTTTTATTGCCGCCAAATTATGCAATAAGGCACCCTTATTTAAAAGGCGCTGCAAAATTAAGGGCCGATAGATGTTAACCTTAGTGAAATTATATCTCTGTTCTAAACTTTAATAGCACTAACTAAACCTTTAGATTCGCTTCCTTTAATGTTAAAAATCACAAAGAAACATACTTTAAATCTTAAAATTTTAAGATTTTTTATTATCCCCACAATTTTAGTTTTAACTCCTTTTTTTAATAACATCCAAGATGCTAAAGCGGGGCTGGAATTCCAGTGGGATCAAGACGATAGTTATAGAAGATTAAAGTGGTTTCAAAAAGAAAAAAGAAGGAGATTTAGAAATACAATTTATTTTTTCTTGAGGCCATCTGATAGAAGAACTGATCTCTTAAAAATTAATCTAGCTATTCCTAAGACCTTTAAATCCACTCTAAATAATGAAAAAATTAGTTTTTGCAAAGTAAAAATAGGTGGTTATGAGAGTAGAACTAAATGTTTAGAGGACATTCCAGCTGATTTCGAAATCAAGACTGATGAATCAGGCTTACGTTCATTAGATATTTACCCCTATAGCCCAATTCCCTCTAACAAAGAAAGTTATGCAATTGTCTTTAAAATCTTTAATCCAAAGAAATCAGGTTTATTTCAATTTCATTCATTTGGGCAACCTAAAGGGAAATCATTTTCAAGTTATTTAGGAAGCTGGACTATAGTGATCGATTAAATGATAAATTAAATAGGGATAATTAAACAAATGACTAAAAGAACTTTTGGCGGAACTTCAAGAAAAAGAAAACGTGTATCTGGTTTTAGAGTAAGAATGCGTTCTCATACAGGTAGAAGAGTTATTAAAAGCAGAAGACAAAAAGGTAGAGAAAGGATAGCTGTATAAATTTTAATTTAAATGGCCTTACCTAAGGATATGCGTTTAAAAGGTCACAGGACTTTTAATTATATTCACAAAAATTCCATAACATATCATGGAAAATTAATGACATTTAAAGTTGCAAGATCAAATCCAGCAATACTCTTAACCCATAAATTTAAAGATACTTCAAACAGTTTTAGGGTTGCAATTGCTATTAGCAAAAAAGTTTCTAAAAAAGCTGTAGAAAGAAATAAATTAAGAAGAATTCTGCAAGAGTGGTTATTAACAAACATTCAAAAAATTAATAACCACAAACCTTATTGGTTACTTGTTAACCTTAAATTTGGGGATTTCTGCAATGATAAAAGTACACTTTTGGAGGAATTTCAAAACTTAATGTTCAAATCTCGTCTAATCAAATGATTAACATGAATGAAGAAACCTTTTATGAAGGTGGTCCTGCTAAAAGTGATTTAATAATAAATCTACTAGCAGGAATCACTATACTTGGTTTGCCATTTACCTTTGCCGCAATAGTTAGAGCATTGTGGTTAAGATATAAAATTACAAATAAAAGAATTACAATAGATGGTGGGTGGTTTGGTAAAAACAAAACACAAGTCTCATTAAGTAACATTGAAGAAATCAGATCTATACCAAGGGGATTTGGTTCATATGGTGATATGGTTCTTATCCTTAACGATGGATCAAAGGTTGAAATGAAATCATTACCTTTATTCCGAGAAAAGCAAAAATTTATTGAAGAAATTATAAATAAAAGATCACAAATCCCAAATCTTAACGAGGTAGAGGGTTTTGCTACTAAATCCTAAATAAATTAATTACAAAAATCTTTTTTTCCTGTAAAATAAAATGTCTAGTAAAATTACACTCTTTTTAATATCGTGATAGGGTTCATTTCTGAAAAATTACTTATCCCTATTCTAGACTTTTTCTACGGTTTAGTCCCTAGTTATGGCCTAGCAATCGTTGCATTAACAGTTGTCATTAGAATTGCACTTTTCCCTCTAAGCGCTGGTTCCATTAGAAGCGCAAGGAGGATGAAGATTGCCCAACCAGTAATGCAAAAAAGGCAAGCAGAAATAAAATCTAGGTTTTCGGGTGATCCAAAAAAACAGCAAGAAGAACTTGGGAAATTAATGAATGAGTTTGGCAGTCCCCTCGCAGGTTGCCTTCCCCTAATCGTCCAAATGCCTGTCCTATTCGCATTGTTTGCAACCCTAAGAGGCTCTCCATTCGCTGATGTTCCTTACAGCATAAATCTCAAGGTCGTCCCACAAGATCAAGTAGCAGCAATTGATCCAAAACCTTACAAATCCCCACGCCATTCTATATTTATTACAGAAAAATCACATTTTCCTGTAATAGCAACTATCCCTAGTGGAACAAAATTAGGAACTGAAGAATCTATAAAAGTAAATTTGCAAACAACAAATGGTAATAGCTATTCGGATGTTTTATCTAAATATGACAACGGTTCTAAATTCCTCCCCACTTGGAAGGTTTCTAAAGGATCCGAAAATCTTAAGGTTTCCCAAGACGGTACAGTAACAGCAATTAAACCGGGTGATGCAACAATAGAGGCGAAAATCCCTGGTCTTGCGGCAAAAAGTGGTTTTTTATTTATTAAAGCTCTTGGCCAAGTTGGTTTTTATGTAGATGGAGCAATTAATTGGGATATTGCTGCATTAGTTGGTGCCTTTGGGTTAACCTTACTTCTCTCTCAAGTTTTATCAAGTCAGGGGATGCCTGCGAATCCACAGCAATCCACAGCAAATAAAATTACACCAGTTATGATTACTGGAATGTTCTTGTTTTTCCCACTACCAGCTGGGGTTTTACTATACATGGTTGTTGCTAATATTTTCCAGGCATTTCAGACTTTTTTGCTTAATAAAGAAGCTCTTCCTGAGAATTTACAGAAAATTTTGGATCAACAATTATTAGCAAAAAATGAAGTAATTACCACTTCTGCTTCAACTATCTCAGATAAGAGATTACCTTTCGAACCTAATAGTAAAAAATAGTCTTGATCTTAAATAATGAATTCTTGGTGTAGAAATTTAGAATTACTCATAAAATCAAGAAACTCATTAATTTGGATTAGGACTAAAGAAGAGGAAAGATTAGAAAAATTAGTTAATTTATCTTGTGAAAGAATAAATATAAAAAGATTCGTTTCCTGGGATTGTGTTAGCGGTATAAAAGGATTAATAAATGAAGAAGGTAAATTTTCTAACAATCCGTTAGGAGTACTTAATTGGCTTAAAGAACTAAATTCTGAAGTTTCAACAGTTTTATTAGTCAAAGATTTTCATAAATTTTATGATGATCCATCTATCAATAGAACTATTAAAGAACTATCCTCAGCGCTTAAAAAAACTAGTCATAATTTAATTATTAGTTCTCATTTATTTCCATCATCAGAAGAGTTGGATGAATTAATGGCAATTGTAAGTTTACCTTTACCTGACCAAAGAGAATTGAGAAATCTAATAAAACAAATTGCTATCAACACCAATTCAAATCTAGAGGAACAAGACTTAAACGAACTTTCTATAGCTTCAAGTGGACTTACCGAAATAAAAGTAAAGCAAGTCACTGCAAAGGCCCTTGCCCAAAGAGGAAAAATAAGTAAAGAAGATATTAAAGATATTCTTGAAGAGAAAAAACAAGTTATCGCTAGAAGCGAAATTTTAGAATTTTTCGAAGCCAAGTCAAGTCAAGATGATATTGGTGGTTTAAATGTTTTAAAAGTTTGGCTTAATCAAAGATACAGGGCCTTTTCTAAAGAAGCTAGGGACTATGGATTGCCTATTCCCAAGGGAGTCTTACTCATTGGAGCTCAAGGAACAGGGAAATCGTTAACAGCAAAATCAATTTCTAAGAGTTGGTCGATGCCGCTCCTTAGGCTAGATGTTGGAAGACTATTTTCTAGCCTTGTTGGTTCAAGCGAAGCAAGAACAAGAGAAGCAATATTAAGAGCTGAGGCAATGTCTCCTTGTATCCTTTGGATCGATGAAATTGACAAGGGCTTTGGTGGCGATGCCAGAAGTGATGGAGGAACAAGTCAAAGGGTTTTGGCAAGTTTGCTAACTTGGATGGCTGAAAAAGAATCCGCCGTATTTGTCATAGCTACCGCTAATGCTATAGATAAGCTTCCTGCTGAATTATTAAGAAAAGGTAGATTTGATGAGATATTTTTTCTTGATTTACCAGATTCTGAAGAAAGATTAAGTATTCTGGATCTGCACTTAAAAAAAAGAAGACGAAATTACAGTTTTCCTCTTTCCACTATTATAGATAGAACAGATGGATTCTCAGGTGCAGAACTTGAACAAGCAGTGATTGAGGGGATGCATATTTCATTCTCTGAAAATAGAGAACTTATGGAGAAAGATTTAATAAAGGCAGTCTCTGAATTAGTTCCCTTATCTAGAACAGCTAAGGAGCAAATTAATTTACTAAAAGAATGGTCAACTACTGGGCGGGCTAGATCTGCATCATAGTTAAAAAATCCCATCTAAAATACTCCGTAAGTTAGAAATCACTAATTTAGTTAATTTTTAGTCAAAAATCCCTAATATTGAATTTAGATTAACTATTTTAATGAAGGTATAAAAAAAAATAGTGTTAGATCAAAAATTAATAAGAGAAAATCCAACTTCAGTTGAAGAAAGTTTATCCCTAAGAGGAAAAGTTTTTAATATTTCCCAAATACAAAAATTAACTCTTCAAAAGAAAGAAATTGATATAGAAATATCCAGTCTTCAATCTGAGAGTAAAAAGTTAAGTAAATTGATTGGTCAAGAAATCAGCAAATCTAAAAGCGACAAGTCTCCAGAAGTAAATAATTTAAAGAAGAAAGGAAATGAATACAGAACCAAAATTTCAGAATTTGAAGAGAAAAAAAGAACCTTAGATAAAAATATACATAATGAAATTTGTAATTTGCCAAATATACCTAGCAAAGATGCACCTATCGGAAAAGATGAAAGTGATAATGTACAAATAAAAACTTGGGGGGACCCTTTTAGAAAAGAAAATATAAAATCACATTGGGAAATAGGAGAAAGTCTTAATATTTTTGATTCTACAAAATCAACAAAAATATCAAAAAGTCGTTTTATTACGCTTATAGGCAATGGGGCCAGATTAGAGAGGGCATTAATAAATTTCATGCTCGATGTGCATACACAAAATGGTTATTTAGAGTTAATGCCTCCAGCTTTAGTAAATTCAGAAAGTCTTACGGGATCTGGACAATTACCTAAATTTTCAAATGAAAGTTTTAAGTGTTCTAATGACGACCTATGGCTTTCTCCAACAGCTGAAGTTCCACTTACTGCTTTTCATAGAAATGAGATTATTAATCCCAAGTACTTACCTCTTAAGTATGTTGCATATAGCCCATGTTTCAGGAGAGAAGCTGGAAGTTATGGAAGGGATACTAAAGGTTTAATAAGACTGCATCAATTTAATAAGGTTGAACTATATTGGTTTTGTGATCCAAGTAAATCAATAGAAGCTCATAAAAAGATCACTTCAGATGCAGAAAGCATTTTAAGAAAGCTCAATCTACCTTACAGATTAGTTGATATTTGCACTGGAGACTTAGGTTTTTCCTCAAGTAGAACTTTTGATCTTGAAGTCTGGCTACCCAGTAGTAAATCTTATAGGGAAATTTCAAGTTGTAGTAATTGCTTAGACTTTCAATCCCGCAGATCATCAATAAGAACTAAAATTGATAAAAAAAATACATATTTACACACCTTAAATGGTAGTGGTCTTGCTATAGGAAGAACGATGGCCGCGATTCTAGAAAACGGCCAACAATCAGATGGGAGCGTTAGAATCCCAGATGCTCTAGTTCCATATTTTGGATCGAATTTTTTAAAAACTACTTAGTATAAATATATGAATGTTTTAACCTCAATAACAGTTCTGGGATTTCTCATTTTTTTTCATGAGATGGGACATTTTCTTGCAGCAATTTTACAAGGCATCTATGTTGATGGATTCTCAATTGGTTTTGGGCCATCAATAATTCAGAAAAAATACAAAGATATCACATATTCATTTAGAGCCTTCCCTTTAGGAGGATTTGTTTCTTTCCCTGATGAGGAAATAAATAATATTGACCCTAAAGATCCAAATCTTTTAAAAAATAGGCCAATTTTCCAAAGAGTTATTGTTATATCTGCTGGGGTATTTGCTAACTTAATTCTTGCCTACACTATCTTAATAGTAAATGTAACTACTATTGGTATTCCATTTGATCCGGAGCCAGGCATCTTAGTTTTAGCTACTCAGCCTGAGAAAGCTGCTTCTCTTGCTGGATTAGAATCAGGAGATAAAATCCTAAAAATTGGAGGCCTTACTTTAGGGCTAGGTGATCAAGCAGTTTCAGCTTTAGTAAAAGAAATTCAACTTTCATCAAATAAACAAATTTCAATAACAATTGAGAGAGGGGGGAACCTTAAAGATTTAACTTTGGTACCCAAAAATGTTGATGGTAAAGGCACGATAGGAGCTCAATTACAACCTAATATTAGAAAAGAAACTAAAAAGACAAAAAACATATTTGAACTTTTTAAATACACTAATAATGAGTTTTCATCACTTTTAGTAAAAACAATTCAAGGTTATAAAGGATTAATAACAAATTTCTCCTCAACAGCTCAACAATTGAGTGGGCCTGTCAAAATCGTTGAAATAGGAGCTCAACTATCACAACAAGGAGGTACAGGGATATTATTATTTGCTGCATTAATTTCTATTAATCTAGCAGTACTTAATTCATTGCCATTACCTTTATTAGATGGAGGACAGCTTGTATTTACTTTAATTGAAGGCTTAAGGGGAAAACCTGTCCCAGTCAAAATACAAATGGTTGTTACTCAGTCCAGTTTTTTTCTTTTAGTTGGATTAAGTGTTCTGCTTATTATTAGAGATACAAGTCAACTTTTAATCGTACAAAGATTACTAAACCAATGAATTAATTTTTAAAATTGTTAGCCAAGCTGTTAATATGTTAAATAGTTTAAAAATTATTATAAATGGCCAAAAAGTCCATGATTGCAAGAGAGGTCAAACGCAAAAAGCTTGTAATTAAATATGCTGCAAAAAGGAAATCATTATTAGATGAATTCAATGCGGCAAAAGATCCAATGGAAAGGTTAGAGATACATAGAAAGATTCAGGCTCTACCTAGAAACTCTGCTCCCAATAGAGTTAGGAATAGATGTTGGGCGACAGGTAAACCTAGAGGGGTTTACAGAGATTTTGGTCTTTGCAGGAATCAATTGAGACAAAGAGCTCATAACGGTGAACTTCCTGGCGTTGTTAAATCAAGTTGGTAGTATACGTTTCTTAATTTAATTATTATATTTTCTTCAAAAAAAAATGTTAATTGAATAAATTCATGAACATTTAAGGACATTTTTAAAAATTTTTACAGCTTATCTAAATAAATTACTCAATATGTCCCTATAAAATGTAAGAATAAATTATGTATAGATTTATAATTTAAAAAGTGGAAGGACAAAATAAGTCGATCACGTTTGACGGACGAGAGATACGACTAACTACAGGGCTATATGCTCCCCAAGCAAACGGATCAGTAATGATTGAGTGTGGTGACACATCGTTATTAGTTACAGCAACAAAAACCGCAAAAAAAGAAACTTCAGACTTTCTACCTCTAATATGCGACTATGAAGAAAAACTTTATGCTGCCGGAAGAATTCCTGGTGGTTTTATGAGGAGAGAAGGTCGCCCGCCAGAAAGAGCGACTTTAATTGCAAGGTTGATTGATAGACCAATGAGACCGCTTTTCCCTTCATGGATGCGAGATGAAATACAAATAGTTGCCTCTTGCCTTTCATTAGATGAAAGGGTTCCAGCAGATGTATTAGCAGTTACTGGGGCTTCAATTGCAACTTTGCTTGGAGAGATTCCATTTTATGGGCCAATGGCCGCAGTTAGAGTTGGTCTCATTGGAGATGATTTCATCTTGAATCCAAGCTACAGAGAAATAGAGAAGGGTGATTTAGACATTGTTGTTGCAGGATCACCTGACGGTATTGTCATGATTGAGGCAGGTGCTAACCAATTATCAGAGCAAGATACTATCGAAGCTATAGATTTTGGTTATGAGGCAGTAACTGAACTAATTAAATCTCAAGAAGATTTACTAAAAGATCTAGGCATAAAACACGTTAAACCATCGGACCCTGAAGAAGATAAAACATTGCCCTCTTATTTAGAGAAAAATTGCACAAAAGGGATTGAATTAATCTTAAAGAAATTTGATCTGTCAAAAGAAGAGAGAGATCTTGAACTTGAAGAAATAAAAGTTGAGACTCAAGGTAAAATTGAATCTTTAAAGGATGATAACCAGTTAAAAATTCTTTTAACAGAAAACGATAAGTTATTAAGTTCCGACTTTAAAAAACTTACAAAAAAATTAATGAGGTCACAAATTATTAATGATGGCAAAAGAGTTGATGGTAGAGATCTAGACGAAGTAAGAAAAATATCAGCTTCTGCAGGAATCCTCCCAAAAAGAGTACATGGTTCTGCATTATTTCAAAGAGGTTTAACCCAGGTTTTATCAACGACAACTTTGGGAACTCCTAGTGACGCTCAGGAAATGGATGACCTTAATCCAAGTACTGAAAAAACTTATCTGCATCACTATAATTTTCCACCCTATTCTGTGGGAGAAACTAGACCAATGAGAACTCCTGGGAGGAGAGAAATTGGCCATGGAGCATTAGCTGAGAGAGCAATAATCCCCGTACTTCCTGGGAAAGAGACATTTCCTTATGTGTTAAGAGTAGTTAGTGAAGTTTTAAGTTCCAACGGATCAACTTCGATGGGATCTGTATGTGGCAGTACACTTTCATTATTAGATGCAGGTGTTCCTTTAAAAGCTCCTGTAAGTGGTACTGCTATGGGCTTAATAAAAGAGGGAAAGGAAGTACGAATTCTTACAGATATTCAAGGAATTGAAGACTTTCTTGGAGACATGGATTTTAAAGTTGCTGGTACTGATAAGGGAATAACTGCATTACAAATGGATATGAAAATTACAGGTTTATCAGTCTCTATTATTTCTGATGCAATTAAAAAAGCTCGTCCTGCCAGATTACATATATTAGAAAAAATGCAGGAGGCAATAGATAAACCTCAGGAATCCCTTTCTCCGCACGCTCCCCGACTTTTAAGCTTTAGGATTGATCCTGAGCTTATAGGAACAGTCATTGGACCTGGAGGCAGAACAATCAAAGGTATTACTGAAAGAACCAACACAAAAATAGATATAGAGGATGGTGGAATTGTAACTATTGCATCTCACGATGGAGCTGCTGCTGAAGAAGCTCAAAAGATAATAGAAGGCTTAACACGCAAAGTTCATGAGGGTGAGATCTTCTCCGGTGTCGTAACAAGAATAATACCCATCGGTGCTTTTGTAGAAATATTACCGGGCAAAGAAGGGATGGTTCACATCTCTCAATTATCTGAAGCTAGAGTTGAGCGAGTTGAAGACGTAGTAAGACAAGGAGATGAAGTGACAGTTAGAGTAAGAGAGATTGATAGCAGAGGAAGAATTAATCTTACTTTGAGAGGTGTAGGACAAAATAGTGGGATGTCCTATCCTGAGCCAACACCTACTCCAGTAGCTCCATTAAATTAGAAAACTAAGGGTAGATATCATATTTTTGGATAATTTCAGATATTTGCGTGCAAATTTTTTTATGATTTTGTTCGCTATTTGACGCGATTATTATACCTGGATGCTCCAAAGTAGTTGTACCATAAACCAAATCTTCGTTATTAATATTCGTTATTGCTCCCCCAGCAGCTTTTAAAATTGCTTCTGGTGCAGCAAAATCCCAGTCTTTTGGAGCGCTTTTGCCGGGCAAACTTAATGAAATGTAGATATCACTTTCTCCTCTAAGAATTGAAGCAACTTTACATCCAATACTTCCCATTACAATTATTTTCTTAAATTTAATATTATCAATCAAATTTTTCAATTTCTCATTTCCATGGTTTTTACTAGTTACTACTGTCATCTTTTGGAGAATATTTGTTTCGGAAAAATTTTGTTTTTGAATACTTCCATTTCTTTTCTCAAGCCAAATTGTATTTGCATAAGAAATCCATAATTCATCTTTTTCGGGGATGAGAACTATTCCAATATGTGGCCTTCTTTTATAGTTCAAAGCTAAGTGCATGGCAAAATTTCCGGTCCCTTGAATAAAATCCTTAGTTCCATCTAAAGGATCAAGAACCCAAAGCCAATCTGTATTTCGATCGTAATAATTAGTTTTGATTTTAAAGTTTTCTTCGCTCAAAATTCCCCAATTAACATTAGGGTATTTTTGATTTATTCTCTTAATAATTAACTCATTAACTTCCAAATCAGCCAGAGTTACGGGGTCATTAATATTTTTATTTTTAAGAATTTCGGATTTTTTTTCTGATTTTTTAATAATATCAGAATAAGTTAACAAAATATCTGCCACTTCCCAGCTTAAATTTTTCAGGTCATCTATAAGATTATTGACATTCACTCCATTAGGTAATTTAATCATTCAATGACAAATAATTTCTTATTATCTCATAGACAAGAGGAACCGGAAAAGGGAATTTTATATCTTGTTGGAACACCAATTGGCAACTTATCAGATATATCCTCTAGAGCAATTAATATTCTTGCCAATGTTTCTTTAGTTGCTTGCGAAGACACAAGACAAACAAAAAAAATAATGAATAGATTTAATATATCTAATAATTTAATAAGTTTTAATAAAGAAAATTCTTTAAACAAAATTTCAAAGTTAATTGCGGAGTTAAAAACAGGGAAATCAATCGCGCTCGTAAGTGATGCTGGGATGCCAGGTATTTGTGATCCCGGAGAGGATTTAGTGAGTGAAGTCAAATCGGCAGGATTAAGTGTTATTTGCATACCTGGAGCATGCGCTGCAATTACGGCACTAGTATCGAGTGGAATTCCATCCTCAAAATTTATATTTGAAGGTTTTCTTCCAAAAAAAAATATTGATAGAGAGAAAATTCTTTTTGAAATTAGTAAGAATGAAAAAACAACTATAATATATGAATCGCCTTATCGCCTAAAGAAATTATTAAAGGAATTATTGGAGTTTTGTGGAGGAGATAGAGAAATTATAGTAGCTAGGGAATTAACTAAAAAGTTTGAACAACACGTGGGGAATAACATAAACGATGTCTTGACGTACTTCAAAGATAAAGAAGTGATAGGTGAAATAACTTTAATTATTAAAGGGATAAAAAAAGAGAATAATCAAGGAATTAATAAAGCAGATTTAAAAAAGGATCTCCATGAATTAATTAAAGCAGGACTAAGTATTTCAGCAGCTTCAAAGTATTTGGCAAAAAAAAATGGCATAAAAAAAAGCATTATTTATAATTTAAATTAGGTTTTTATATTAATGTAAATAAATGTCTCTTATATTTAAAAGAATAATTTTTGCAGTTACTTTCAATTCTTCTTTATTCCTTTTATTAATGATCGGTATACAAAATAGTAGCAATAAAAGTAGGATTAACTTATTAATAAATGAGACTGTGAAATTACCAATAAGTTTTATTATTGGTACAAGTTTTATCAGCGGTTCTGTAATAGGAAGTTTACTTACTACAGAATATTCAAAGAAAAAAGATTAAATTACAGTGCTATCAGTTTCTCAGAATAAACAATCCTTGATATTCCTCTTGAAATTAAAATAGGAGAAACAATTCTAAAAACATCAGTATTAGGAACTTTAATAACTTTTTGTTCTTTACTACAAATTCTTTTGGCAGTTTTTAAATCATTATATATTTCTATAGTTTTTCTATTTAAGTCTTCAGTTGGGAGGAATTCCCAGCTTGGATAATCCTTGAGTAATTTTATCTCTAATTCAATATTTTTATTTACAATCATATAAACGATTCTAGGAAAATCAATATCCTTTATTGGAACAGAAGATAATTCCTTTCTAGAAGTATTATCAATTTCGTAATCCAAAGGAGCAATTTCCAAAAAAGATTCAATCGGGAAAAATTCTGTTTTACTTTTGTTTTCATTAAAGTTCTCTAAACCTTCCGATTCTTTATAAGAAGCTTTTTTATTTATCCCATTATCTTTAAGTATATTTTTAATATTATTATTTTTACGACTATTTACAGGAGTTATATTTTTATCTCTTTTAACTAATTCTTTGTATTTTAATTCTCCGAGTATTTTTTTTAGATTTCTTATTATCGTTAATTGTGAGCAATTAAATTTAATTGATAAAGACTCTACATTATTTCCAGCAGTAAAATCTTTAATTATAAATTCTTTTTGTTTTTCTGAAAGTCTCTTTGCCAAAATCGCTTGAGTTAACATATATATCTTAGGGAAGTTCTATTTAAAAATGTTTTTTTAAAGAAAAAACTTAGCAAAAAATAATTTAGAAAATTACTTTGATTTACTTAAAAATTTATTTTAAGAAATAATTAAAACATTTATATTAACCCGATAATTAGCAAAAATTTTCTCCAGGATAGGAGCATTTTTCTATTTGGCCTAGGTACATAAGATTTTTACTTTATAAAGGTTATTTTTGCTTTTTAATAATCTTTTAGCTTAAAAAAAATAAGCCTTAATATATTTTTTAATATTTGTATAGAAGGGATAAGGTAAATAAAGCCAAATGCAATAGCCGAACCAGAAGATATAACTGAATTAATTAAGAAGTAAATAGAACCGATAAGGGGAACGAAATTATCATCTATAAATTTAAAAGTTCTATAATTCTTGAATATTCTTTTATTAGTTAAATATTGCAATAAATACATTATGAAATATGCAAGGAAGATGCCAGAAAATAATAATATTAACGGAATTGTTAATATTGATGATTTTATTATGAATAAAATATCTTTTACTAATGATTCATGCCCAAGAATATTTTGGGTATATAAATTGTATCTGTTATTAAAACTGCTACTAGCAAACTCACTAAAGTAAAGAATATTCTTATATGAATATTTTTCACAGGTTTTATAAGGTTTAATTTCATTATTATTTCCTAATGATATAACTTTTCTAATTTCATGCGTTATCGGAATTGTTGAATTTGTTAATACGGTATTATGTTTAAATTCTTCTCTGCAACTTAAAGGAAAAAAAAGATTATATGGTACAACACAAATTACGAATATGAAAAAAGAACTAATAGCTATATTTCTTATATCCCAATTTTTGTGCTCTTTTTTTTGATTAGAGATTTTTGTAATATCAAATTTATAATTCTTGCGGAAGAAATATCTGA
Source organism: Prochlorococcus marinus XMU1412 (assembly GCF_017696315.1). Lineage (NCBI taxonomy): Bacteria > Bacillati > Cyanobacteriota > Cyanophyceae > Synechococcales > Prochlorococcaceae > Prochlorococcus > Prochlorococcus marinus. Next base: position 105,072 of record NZ_JAAORJ010000004.1, read on the forward strand.
ATTTAGCTAAAAAAGTTATTGTTAGTAAATATCCCAAAATAATACCTAATCTACTTCCTGAGCAAAGAAGATAAATAATTCCAAGCCAACTAGTTATTGAATAATATAGTTTATTATCATCAATTAGTGAATTAATTTTTTCATTACTTTTATCAAATTTAAAACGCCTATGATATTCAACACTTTCTTTAAAATATTTATAAGCAATATAAATAAAAATAATTGGAATGAGTAAAGCATGATTCCTTGATACAGAATTAATAGACAAACTTAAATAACTTATGCTTGTGAAATCAATATTTTCATAAATATATCCATTCGCATCATTACCTGGTAGGAAATTAATTATATATTTTTCACTAAAAAAAATTACTTTAGTGATATAAGGCAAAATTAAAAGTATAAGCGCACAAAAAATAGTATTGATTTTCTGCAAACTCAATAATTTATTTTGAACCCATATAAAATCAGAACTATTTTTTGAATCTAAATTTTGCAATTTATCTTTAAAGAGATTTGTATATTCAAATCCTGCAACTATATAGAAGTAATAATTTAAGATACTTATTAAGTGGTCTTCTATCTGTTCAGCATTATATAACCCTAGGTAAGGATAGATATAAATTAAAAACCCTATAATTCCGCAAGTAACTAATATGATTAATTTCTTTTTTAATACATTTATATTTGTATTTGTATTTTGCCAAATTAATATAAATGAAATTATTAACCAACTTACTATTTTAAATTTAGCGTTGAATGCACCTAGAGGAATAAATCCATTAATAAATATTAGAAATATATAAATGTAAATTGCACGCATTAAAAATTAATAAAATTAATATAGATTAGCTGAATTATTATATGTTACCAGTTGAATAATCACCGATTAAGAATAATTTTTTTATTTATTTAGAGTATTTCTTTTTGGTAATTTACTTGTTCAGTTTGCAGAGCTGTTTTAAGATAGGTAAGTTATTTGGGTTGTTAATCCAGAGAACAGTCAAAATAAGGTGATGTTTCTTCTTTGCGACCTAATCTGTGACTTACAAGCTAAAAAACCTCAGCTTCCTTAGCTCAGCTGGATAGAGCAACTGCCTTCTAAGCAGTGGGCCGCAGGTTCGAATCCTGCAGGAAGCGTAAAAAACTATTTCCTAAGATTTATTGAATTAAAGTATTTTTAAAATCAAATCTAACTTTTTCGCATCAAAAATTTTATTTAAATATTTATAAAAAAATGTATAAAACGCTTAGATTCTCAGACTTTATACAAGCCGAAAATTTATTTAGGATTGGGATAATAACTCTAGCTTCAGCCCCTTTTTTATCATCAATATTTTTCCTAATTGCAATTCTTTCAGTAAAGAATTCAGAAGTAAACTTTTTTGAAGACAAATGGAACATACCTTTAATTATTTCCTCTTTCTGGATGATTATTGGCTTAGTTTATTTAAACACTAACGTAAATTCGTCAATTCTAAAAAATCAATGGGATTCAAATTTATCTTTGGTAGGCCTTTTCAATTGGATACCTTTTTTCTGGTTTTTTTGGAAATGTCAGAACTTTGTTAAATCAGCAGAGCAAAGACGCAAATGTGCAATATTTTTTATTGTCGGCACTTTCCCAGTTTTAATTAGCGGATTCGGACAGTTTTATTTCGGATGGGAAGGCCCTTTAGAACTTTTTAATGGATTTATAATTTGGTATCAAAGACCCCTAAATGGAATTTCAGGTATGACAGGTATGTTTAATAATCCAAACTATACAGGTGCTTGGTTAAGTTTTATAATTCCTTTCACCCTCGCATCATTTCAAGAAGATAGGAAATCCATTCTCATAAGAGCGTCATCTTTTTTAAATTTTTCAATGGTATTTTTAGGGTTAATTATTACTTACTCAAGAAGTGCTTGGATCTGTTCATTAGTTGCTTTTTTATTCCAAAATCTAGACAAAAAATTCTTAAAATTTATAAAAATATTTCTTATTCTTTTATTATTTATTATTCCTATCTTTTTTGTTTTTAAAGAAAATATTTTATTTATAATAAATAAAATCATTCCAAGCATTTTTCTATCAGAATTTAATCAAGAAAGTTTTAAGAATCTTGATCTTATGAGAATTGAAATTTGGGGATTTGCCTTTAAATTCATATTCCAAAGACCTATTTTTGGTTGGGGATCAGGCTATTTCCCACTAGCATTAGAAAACGAAATAGGAATTTGGAAGGGACATCCTCATAATTTAATTTTAGAGGTATATTTCAATTTTGGTATTATAGTTGGTAGCATTTTATTTATTTTTGTCTTTACTTTAATAGCCAGATCTTTTAAAAATATTTTTATTAGAAAATTTTCAACTATATATGATCGTGCATGGTTTACTTCTGCATTAACTTTGCTAACATCTCAGCTTGTTGACCAACAATATTTAGATATAAGAATTAGTTTATCAATATGGATTTTGCTTGCTGGTCTGAGAAATATTATTCGAGAGCAACAAAACCTTAAATAATAACTAATTAACCATGAGATATAATTAATATTCAAGACACTTTATCTACCCTATCATCATTTCAAAAGGAAAGCTTAATTTAAGTTTTTAATAGATAAATGATATTTTATGGAAAAACTTTTAAGAAAAAATGATAGAATATTGATAGCTGGTGCTAGTGGTTTAGCAGGTAATGCAATATTAAGATCATTTCAAAAAGCAGGCTATGGGAAAAAAGAACTTGGGGGCGAGATCTTTACACCTAGTAGAAAAGAATTAAATTATTTAGATTCAGATAATGTAAAACAGTGGCTAAAAATTAATGCCCCAGATATTGTTGTAGTTGCTGCTGGAAAAGTAGGCGGAATTTATGCAAATATGACTTATCCATCAGAATTTCTTTTAGAAAATTTAAAAATTGAACTAAATCTGATTGAAAACTCTTGGAAATACGGTGTTAGAAGATTATTATTTCTTGGTAGTAGTTGTATTTACCCAAAAAACTCTTCATGCCCAATAAAAGAAGAATTATTGATGGAAGGAAAATTAGAGCCTACCAATGAATACTATGCATTAGCAAAAATTGCTGGTTTAAAATTGTGCGAATCACTAAGAAAACAATATGGATTTGATGCTTTAACACTTATGCCAACCAATCTTTATGGACCTGGAGACAATTATGATAATGAGAGAAGTCATGTATTAGCAGCATTAATTAAAAGGTTTATAGATGCAAAAGAATTAAATAAAAAGGAAGTTTTTTGTTGGGGAACTGGCAACCCAAAAAGAGAATTCTTACATTCTAATGACCTTGGCGATGCTTGCGTTTTTGTCCTAGAGAACTGGGACCCTACGAAAGAATCTGCACCTAAAAACAAAGATGGGGAATTATTAAATATGCTTAATGTTGGAACAGGATTGGAGATAAGTATAAAAGAATTAAGTAAAAAAATTGCAGATATTGTAAATTTCAAAGGAGAAATAATTTGGGACCCCTCGAAACCGGATGGAGTCTCTAGAAAAGTACTTGATGTAACTAGATTGAATTCTCTGGGATGGGAGGCAAAAATTAGCTTATCAAAAGGGCTAGAAAAAGAAATTAAAAACTATAAGAGAAAAAATGAAAATTAAAGTCTTAAAATGATTAAAACAAATTTCTGGTTTAAAAATAGGCATCATCTAATTATAAATGCATTAGCTGACTCAATAATTTTCTTTATTTTATTTTTGTACTCAAAAAGCTTTGTATTTAAATTTCCTATAACATTCTTTTTATTGTTATTTGTTTGGATATTTAACAGTTACGTCCTAGGAAGATACTCAACAAACTTTTTTAAAAAGAATTCATATACCTTTAAGAATTTCCTGTCTACTTTAGGTGCTTTTTTTTTAGGGATATTTTTTTATTTATTATTTGATTGGATTTCAAATTCTTTTATTTTTGACAATATTTATAAATTAAATTTAATAATCTATTCTGTAGTTTTCATAACTATTAGTGATTTAATTTTAATTTTATTAAAGTTAGTAATTTTCAAAAATAAAGTAGAAAAAAAATGGATACTTTTAGAAATAAATCAAGAGGAAAATAATGTATTCAAGAACGAAATCATAACAAACAGTAAATTCAAGATAGATTGCGCAAATATTGAAGAATTAAAAACCATGAAATTGGTTAATTTTGAAGGAATAATTATAAATAACGCAGATTATGTTCCTAAAGAATTACTCAATGAGCTAAAAAAAATAAAGAGTTCCGGAATTATGATTATTAATTTATTTACCTTCTATGAAAGATATTTTGAAAGAATCCCTCCAAACTTAATAAGCGATAAAGATATTATTTCTAGAGAGTTTTTTATACCAAGAAATTCCAATACAGTAAGACTTAAAAGAATTGGTGACATATTTTTAGCATCTTTTCTTTTTTTAATAACTTCACCCCTTATTTTATTAGCCGCTATTCTTATAAAAATCGAAGATAATGGGCCTGTTTTTTATTCTCAAGAAAGAAATGGCTTGCTTGATATCCCTTACAAAATTTGGAAGTTAAGAACAATGAAGGTTAACTCAGAAAGTAAGGGTCCCCAATGGGCTTCAAAAAAAGACCCAAGAATTACATCAGTTGGGAAATATCTAAGAAAATCGAGATTAGACGAGTTACCTCAATTATTATCAGTTATTAAGGGGGAAATGAGCTTAATTGGGCCTAGACCCGAAAGACCTGCTTTTGACAGTAAATTAGGATTAGAGATACCTCACTATAATGTTAGAAAATGGATAAAACCCGGTCTAAGCGGCTGGGCTCAAGTTAATTATCCATATACTTCATCTATTGAAGATTCTGAAAAAAAATTAAGTTATGACCTTTTTTATCTAAGAAATTTTTCTTTTTGGTTAGATTTATTAATTATGCTTAAAACCATCAAAATGGTTTTGCGCATAAAGGGATCAAGTCCTAGAAAATAATTCAATAACCTTATCTGTACTATAGTAATCATTAAGCAATATCTATATTAAGAATGTCAAAGACTGCATTGATCACAGGAATTACAGGGCAGGACGGGAGTTATCTAGCAGAGTTTCTTTTGAAAAAAAACTATATAGTTCATGGGTTAAAAAGAAGATCAAGCAATTTTAATACTCAAAGAATTGATCATATTTTTCAGGATCCTCATGAAAATGGAAATAATTTTTTTCTGCATTATGGAGATTTAACAGATAGTACTAATTTAATAAGATTGATTAATGAAATAAAACCTGATGAAATTTATAATTTAGCTGCCCAGAGTCATGTTGCCGTTAGTTTTGAGACTCCGGAGTATACTGCTAATTGCGATGCATTGGGAACGTTAAGAATATTAGAAGCAGTAAGAATTTTAAACTTAGTTGAAACTACAAAAATATATCAAGCAAGTACATCAGAATTATATGGCCTAATTCAAGAGTCTCCTCAAAGCGAATCAACCCCCTTTTATCCAAGAAGTCCTTATGCAGTAGCAAAGTTATATGCCTATTGGATAACTGTTAATTATAGAGAGGCATACAAAATGTTTGCATGCAATGGTATTTTATTTAACCATGAATCACCTAGAAGGGGTGAAACTTTTGTCACTAGAAAAATAACTAGAGGCTTAGCTAGAATAGATGCGGGTTTAGATAATTTAATTTTTGTAGGGAACTTAGACTCTTTAAGAGACTGGGGTCATGCTAAAGATTTCGTAGAAATGCAGTGGCTTATGCTTCAGCAAGATGAACCAGAAGATTATGTAATCGCAACTGGCAAACAAATCTCAGTAAGACAATTTATAAGCATCGCTAGCGAAGCAATTGGTTGGGGAGGGATACTCTGGGAAGGTAAGGGTTTAGATGAAATAGGTAGAAGAAAAGATAATGGGAAAGTTGTTATCAAAGTTGACTCGAGATATTTTAGGCCAACAGAAGTAGATAATCTATTAGGAAATTCAGACAAAGCAAAGAAAAAATTAGGCTGGGAACCAAAAACCGACATAAAGCAGTTAATTTATGAAATGATACAAAATGATGTGAATGAAACTAAAACTATTGTTTGAATTAATATCCCTTGATAATTGAGAAACTTTTGAGAATATCTTTGTGAAGTATAATTTACATATTATTTATTAAGAACTTTGAATATCCTTATTACAGGTTCAACTGGAATGGTTGGGAAAAACTTAATAAACCATAATAATGCAAAAGAATATAGTATTTCAGGCCCTAGTAGCAAAGAAATAAATCTTTTAGATAAATCTAAAATCTTGGATTGGCTAGCTAAAAATCCCACTGATCTAATAATCCATTGTGCTGGCTTAGTTGGTGGTATTCAAGCAAATATCAATAATCAAAGTGGATTCCTATTTAATAATTTACAAATGGGAATTAACCTAATTGATGCTGCTTATAAATCAGGGATCAGAAATTTCATAAATCTTGGTAGTTCTTGCATTTACCCGAAAAATATTTCAAATGAGATTGATGAATCAATGCTACTTTCAGGAAAACTAGAGGAAACAAATGAGGGATATGCTATCGCAAAAATTTCAGTAGCAAAATATTGCCAATTCTTATCAGAAAAAGGATTTAATTATAAAACAATTATTCCATGCAATATCTACGGTAAGTATGATGATTTCAGTGAAACAGGATCTCATATGATCCCAGGGGTAATAGCTAGAATGCATAAAGCTAAAATCAATAATGATAATTACATCGAAATATGGGGAGATGGGAAAGCGAGAAGAGAATTCATGTATGCAGAGGATCTAGCGGATGCTATTTGGTTCTGTGTCAAAAATATTAAGCAAATACCTAAATTTATAAATGTTGGGATTGGTGAGGATTTCTCAATAAAGGATTACTACCAAACTATTTCCGAAATAGTAGGATTTAAAGGTGAATTTAAGTTTAACAGAACAAAACCTGTAGGAATGAAAAGAAAATTAATTTGCTCAAAAATAATTAACCAATTAGGATGGATGCCAAAATTTTCCCTTAATAAAGGAATTTCATACACTTATAATTACTACACTAAGGAGATTCAAAATTGATTATGTCTGCAGGCTTAAAATTAGCATCAAGTTCATGGGATGAAGAAGAAATAAAAGCAATGCAAGAAGTCATTAAATCTGGAGATTTTTCAATGGGGAAGAAGGTCTTAGAATTTGAAAGGGAATTTGCTTCATATGTTAAATCAAAGTATTCAATAATGATAAATTCTGGTTCATCAGCGAATCTCTTAATGATTGCTGCATTATTTTTTAAAAAAGATAATCCTCTTAAACCTGGCGATGAAGTAATAGTGCCTGCTGTTTCTTGGAGTACAACATATTATCCTCTAAGCCAATATGGATTAAAATTAAAATTTGTTGATATAGATAAAGAAACTCTTAATTATGACTTAAAAAAGCTGTCTGAAGCAATATCAGAAAACACAAGGTTGTTAATGATAGTAAATATTCTTGGCAACCCCAATAATTTTTCAACTATAAATGAAATTTTAAAAGACAGAAAAATAATAATAGTGGAAGATAATTGCGAATCACTTGGAGCAAAGTTCAAAAATAAATTTACAGGTACTTTTGGAATTATGGGTTCATACAGCTCATTTTTTTCTCATCATATATCCACTATGGAGGGAGGATTAATAACTACTGATGATATTGAGCTTTACCATATATTATTATCAATAAGATCCCACGGCTGGACGAGAAATTTACCAAAAGAGAATAAAATAAGCGCTTTAAAAAGTGATAATGAATTTGAAGAATCATTTAAATTTATCTTGCCAGGTTATAATCTAAGACCATTAGAAATCTCCGCTGCTGTTGGTTTAAAACAATTAATAAAATTACCAAATTTAATAAAAGAGAGAAGAAAAAATGCTGAATTCATGAAAGAAATAATTTCTTCAAGTAGAATCTTTTCAATGCAAAAAGAAATAGGAGAAAGTAGTTGGTTTGGTTTTGCAATAATATTAAAAAATAACAAAGATATTTCTAGAGAAAAAGTTTTTAAATATTTAGATCTAATGAAAATAGAATATAGACCAGTAGTTACTGGTAATTTCCTGAATCAGCCTGTTTGTAAATATATTGATATTATCGACAATGGGATAATGATAAATGCCAACTATATTGATAAAAATGCTTTTTATATAGGTAATCACCATTACGACATATCAAATTCATTAAAAGAATTAAAATTTATAGAAAAAGAAATTTTAGAATAATGAAAAATAATTTTCATTGCCTTAAAGAGGTTGATGTATTATTACCAATTCACTATTCAAATGAAGAATTTTTAATAGAGTCTATAAATTCTCTTTTAAATCAAACATTAAAGCCAAATATTATATGTTTATTAAATGGGATGGATAGAAATTCTAATATTTATTATGAAAATATACTTACCAATCTTTCTGTAAATAAAATAATAATATGCCCTGTTAAAGGCATCCCAAATGCTTTAAATTATGGGATAAACTACTGTGAAGGTAAATATATCGCAAGACAGGACGATGACGATTTTTCAAATCCAGAAAGACTATTAAAGCAGAAGATTTTCTTAGAAAACAATAATGTTGATATTGTTGGAACTAATATAAATTTGATTGATAAATATGGAAATATAATAGGTTTTAGGGAATATCCAACCTCTAATAAAAAGTGTAAGGAAACTCTAGCTTATAAAAGCTGCTTTTGCCATCCCTCAATTATGGTTAAAAAAAGTTTTTTTCTAAAAAATAAATACCCATTAATTAGTGGCGAAGATTACGCATTATGGCTTAAATCATATAGAAATTCAAGTTATAGTAATTATCCCGAATTTTTATACAATTATAGAATTCATCCAGGGCAAGTTTCAAAAACTAATATTAATTATTTATTTTTAAAAGAATCAAAAAAGATTATAAATAAAACATCCGATAAGAAAGAAAAAATTAGATTAATAATTTACTTAATTTTAACTATTTTAAAGTGCTTAATAAAAAGAAGAAAAATTAATTTCAATACCGAATTAAGTTAATGAAATTCAAAAAAAATTTAGCAAGTATTATTATGCCAAGTTGTCATAAATTAACCAGCAAAAACAAAATTTGTTATGAAAATAGTATTAAGCAAAATTATGGGAATGTAGAGTTCTTAATTTTTGTAAATGGAATTGATAAAAAAAAATATTATAAATTATTAGACTTTCTAGAAAATAAAAATATCTATAATCATAAAATAAAATCGCTTTATTCAAAATCAAGAGTCGCCATAGGTAAAGCTAGGAGAGAATTACTCAAAATATCTAATGGTGAATATATTATTTTCTTGGATTCCGATGATATACCTAGTAAAAGTATAATTAAAGATAAAGTATTAATCTCAAAATTAAATAATTCAAATATTATTTTTTCTAATGCTAAGTTGCATAAAAATAGTCCATCAAAAAAAAGAAAAATTAATAACAGAAATTATTTTAGATATTTGATTAGGTTTAAAAAAATATTTAACCATCAGATATTTGAGGGTATTAATCTTTTTCCTAATTCTGGAACTCTAATAAAAAAAACTAGAGAAATTTCAAAATTATTGGAATTTTATCCTATTTGCAATCATGAAGACTTTATTTTTTATAAAAAATTAATCGCTATAAATAAAGAATTTACCATATCTAATAAATATCTTATTTCTTACAATGTAGGCAATAGTTCAACTAGTAATAAACTTAAATCAAGAATCTGGCATTTTAATTGTCTAATAAAAGAATTGAATAGAAATTTCATTCAGGCGATAATATCCATTTTTATAGGTTCTTTAATAATCATAATTTTAAGAATTCTATATATTTTTTTTAATCCTAATAATATAAAAAAAGATATTCATAAAAAAATAATTTTAAAAAAATGAACAATACACTTAAATTGATAAAGAAGATTATATTTATATCTAATATGGATAAAGAATCTATAGGTTTTAAAAACATTTTGATTTATGGATTTTTATCGGGATTTGCTGAGCTACTTATTTTTGCAAGTAGTATTTATATAATTAGTATTATTTCAAATGAAAGGGAACTAATATATAATCCATTCATTATTTTATTATTTATAATCCTTGGTTCACTCCTTAGAATATACTCTAGCAAAAAAATAATAAATTACTCTCATTCTATTGGAGCAAAAATAGGCAAATTTATTTTAAAAGATAGATTAAACAATCACAAACTTTATAATTATTCTGAAAATGTCGATGATAATATTGTTGTATCAATTGTGAATTATACTCAAATATTTGTATCCTCATTACAAAATATATCCTTAGCTATTGCTGCATTACTAGGAATTATTTCTATTATTATTATTTTATCAATATCTTATTATGTAAATTCTTTGATAATAATTATTTCTATTGCAGCCTTATATATATTAATCAATAAATATAATTCTATAAAGTTAGCAAAAATATCAAGAATAATTGCCAAAAATCAAAGAACAGTTCTCACTAAAACAAGAGAACCATTAGAAATGGATGAGGAAATTTTTATAACTAATTCCTCAGATTTTTATGAAAATAAATTATATATGCACCAATTAGATTTAATGAATAATCTAGGAATTTCATCTTTTATTTCATCTCTGCCAAAACTGGTAATTGAATTTTTTATACTTTCATTTATTGCAATTTTAATGATAATTAATGGAAACTCGCCAAATAATATTTCATATATAAATAATATAATGATAATTTTGATAAGTTGCTTGAGGATTTTACCTTATGCACAATCAATATATGCTGCACAAACAAGTCTTAAAATTTTTAATGATTCAATTTTAGTATTGTACAAATATTTAACAAATGATTTTGGTAATCCTAATAATAATAATTCAAAATCAAATCAAGCTCATCTTAATTACGATATTAAAATTTTAGATAAATTTAAAAATTTTGGTAAATTAATTATTACTTACAAAATAAAAAATAAAAACAATATAATTCCTATTAATATTAGATCTAATCAAATATTAGGAATTCGTGGGGTTTCTGGATGTGGGAAATCAACTCTAATAAGATCTATGATAGGTTTAAGAAATATTTATAAATTAGAAGCAGTTATTAAGAAAGATTTTTTTAAAAATAAAGAAATCTATAAAATTAAAGATTATATTAAATGTGGATTTATTCCTCAAAAATCATATATAACAACTGGAACAATTAGAGAAAATATAAATCAGAATCAGAACTTTTTTGATTCTGATATTATTGAGTTATTAGTGAGATTCAATTTATCTAAAAATAAAGAAGAGGGCTTAAAATTTTTAAACAAGCATATTGGAGAAGATTCAAAAATGAATCTCAGTGGAGGAGAAATACAGAGAATATCATTCATAAGAGCATTATTAAGAAGACCGAAACTATTATTTATCGATGAAGCTACATCTGCATTAGATGAGAAAAATGCAAAAATTATTATTGAATCATTACTTGAATATACTGAAAGTGTTATTATGATTTTCCATTCAAGTTATTTAGAATCATACTGCAATCAAATTTTAGATTTCCAAAAAAAATAAACTTTTTATGTGTGGATATATTTTTCTAAAATCAAATATTAAAAAAGATCATAATTCTATAAAAAAAAGCATTCCTAAAATTGAGAATAGGGGACCAGATCAAACAAATATTATTCATTTACAAAATAAAACATTAATTCATACTCGACTTTCAATAGTCGATATAAACAATGGATCACAACCAATGCAAGCTTCAAAAGATGATATTAATTATTGGATACTTTTCAATGGAGAAATATATAATCATATTGAATTAAAAAATAAACTAAAGAGAAAATATAAATTCAAAACTAATTCAGATACTGAGGTTCTTTTAGCTTCATATATAGTATGGGGTGAAAAATGTTTAGAGAAAATAATTGGCATGTATAGCTTTGTTATTGTTAGTAATGATGAAGAGATATTCTGCGCAAGAGATTTAACTGGGCAAAAACCTCTATTCTACTCTTTGAATGAAGATAAAATTGTAATAAGTTCAATTCCTATAAGATTTGATCAACAAAAAGATATTTCTGAAGAATCAATAGCAGATTTCCTTATAAATGGATACTTAACATCAAATAGAACAATCCTTAAAGAAGTATTTAGTCTGGAACCTGGTTTTTCATTAAAAATAAAAAACAATCAAATAAAAAAATTTCAATTTTGGAAATTAGAAGATTATGTTAAGAATAAAAATAATAATTCTCAAGATGAATTACTAAGAAAAACAGATCATCTCCTCAATAAAATAGTAAAGAACTATAAAAACCAAGCGGATGTCCCAATAGCACTATTATTAAGCGGCGGGATAGATTCATCTCTTTTATTAAGATATTTCCAAAAAAATAATATCCTCCCTGATTGCTATACATTGGATACTGAAGATTCAAAAAGTGAATTAGAAGAATCTAAAAAATATATAAATCCTATTAAACATAAGATAATAAAATCTAAGAAAATTAATGCGGAATTTTTTGAATATGTTTATGGCAATATTTTTAGTCAACCATTTTCTGATAGCTCAGCATTAAATACATCAATACTTATTAAAGAATTATCCAAAAAATATAAATGTGCAATAGGTGGAGATGGAGCTGATGAAATATTTGCTGGTTATCATGATCGTATAATTCATTTAGGTGGTAATATGATTTTCAATATAAGTTTTTACAGAAGAATAATAAGTCAAATAATTTCAAGAATTAAAAATAAACATTTGATAAAAAAAATATTTTTTTCAGGATATAGATATCCAATATTTAATTTAAATATAATTAATGATTTACTTTCAACAAATTTTAAAAGTAAAGACTTATTTAGTTACGAGTCTGAAAATTTTAAATTTAATTCTAAAGAAAAAATTCTAATTGAAGATTTCTTAACCTATTTACCGAATAATATAAATATTAAACTAGATGAGATTTCTATGCATTATGGTGTCGAATTAAGATCGCCCTTTCAAGATAGAAGGATAATAGAATATGCATTAAGTATTCCAGCCAAAAATAAATTTAATAAAAAATTATCTAAAATATTATTGAGAAAAATTCATTCAAATTATCTAGAAGATAATTCATACAATTCAAAAAAAGGTTTTGGATTAAATTATGAAAACTTCCTTAAAAGAAAGGATATGCAAAATCTTTATAAAAAGTATGTAGAAAAAAACTCAAAAATATCTAAGTTTATAAATAATAAAAATATAGATAAAATATTGAATAAAAATTATTCCGCTAAAAGATGGAATTATCTTTGTCTTGCAATATGGATTGAAAAAAATACATGATAAGTATACTATTGCCAATCTTCAACAATGAAGAAACAATAAAAATAGTTTTAAATTCAATAATTAAAAACGTCAATAAGAATGATGAAATAATAATAATTGATGATTGCTCCACTGATAATTCATATTCAATTATTAGATCTATTATTGAAAAATATAAATTACTTAAGATTATTATTATGAAAAATAAAAAGCAAATGGGTATCTCCTATAGTCTTAACAAGGGCATAAAATCAGCTTCGAAAAAGTATATTGCCAGAATTGATGGCGACGATATTAATTTCAAAAATAGATTTAAATTTCAATTAAGAGTTCTCAAAGAAAACCCCAGAATTGATCTTTTGTCATGCGCTAAAAAAGATTATAAAAACCTGAAAAGTTTAGATCTTAGTGAATTGAAAATAAATCTTAAAAATAAATATAATTTAAAAAAATTATCAATTAAAGATTTAGCTTATCAAAATTTGATTATACATCCATCAATAATCTGTAAGACTGATATTTTAAAGAATTTCACATATGATATGAGTTTTGTTAAATCTCAAGATTATAACCTTTGGTTAGATATGGTTTTCGAGGGAGTCAATATTTATTTATGTAATACAGCTGTTATCTGCTACTTAAATAAAAGAGATAATCTCTCAAAAATAAAAACTCAATTATTAAATTCTATAAAAGCGAGAATTAAACATATGAAATTAAATAAACCCATAGTTAATTTTGTATTGTTAATGGGATCGATTAAGGATACACTTAGTATTGCAAAAATACTAATCTCAAATCGTAATGGAATATGATATTTGGTATATTTTTTGTTACTCAGAAGATCAATACATAAGTGCCTTAAAAAGGCTAAAGATTTCTATTGGGAGTATTAACAGTAATTCAAAAATAAAAATATTAACATGGCATAAAAATTTAAATAAAGATATTATTGATCTAAAGAAAATTAGAAAAATTGACTTATTTGAAACCAAAAAAATAGAATTTTCTAGAGCATTTTGTATTAATCTAATTTCTAAGTTAATAGATGTAGAAGATAAATATTTCTACTTAGCCGATACTGATTTATTTTTCCATCCCGAATATTTTAATTGGTTAGATTTTATATGCAAAAAAATGAACTACAAAAAAAATGATCTTAGAGTGATAACTAATAATTTTAATCTAAGGCCTAATAAAAAATATAAATTTATTCCAAACAAATTATTTAATTTATTATCAGGTATTTTCCCAAATTTATACAATTGGGAAACTCCAAATACATTAAATGAAATTCTTAATATTAATTATATGAATTCTGGATTCGCCCACGGATGTGGTCTCATTCCAATTGATCCATTAAAAAAAATTGGAGGATATAACGAAGAAATTATTGGGTACGGACCTGAAGATGATCTTTTTAATAAACGTTTATCTTTTTTTTCAAGAGTTTATTATCATATAGGAAGTTTAAGAAGCTCAACTTTTCATATTTATCATCCTAAGCTGAATTATCAAAACAAAAAGAAGAATTGGAATTATTGGAATTTTATAATAAAAGATATTAATAAAAATCGCATTCATTCAGATTATATTATTCGATAAAATGAACGTATTTATTTGGACAGAATGTCTTGGGTGCCCCTTAATTGGTAAAGTCTCAATTAATTCGTTCTTAAAATTTCATGATTCACATAAATTAAATGTATTCGTTTTCAAAGAAGATATTAAATCTTTACCTAAGAACAAGAGAATTATTTATCATATAATTAAGAAAAATTCTTTTTTCAAATCATTAAAATATAGATTTTTATATAACTTTAAAAAAAAATATACGTTAGATGCAAATAATCTCAAAACATATTTCAAAAAAGGGCATAAAGGAACTGCTGAATTATGGGCTTATATTTTGAAAAAATTTAGCTCTTATGATGCAATGATTCATTTTGATAGTGATGTAATTTTCTGTAATTCAGCTATAGATCTATTAATAAAAGAATCAAATAATTATGATCTAATTGGACAATGTAGACCATATAAAAATAATTCAAATAATGATTATGTTAGAGACTTACCAGATCTTGTTGCAACATGCTGCTTTTTATTTAAACCATCATTAGCTCCTTCTATTAAAAGAATAAAACAAAAAGATTTAAGGTTAGCTATACAAGGAAGAAGAAGATTAACTGGTAAAAAACTTCTTGATTTTTTCGACCAAATATCACATGAAATATTATTGAATAATGGGAAAATAAAATTTATTTCTGTAGACAAATTTGGAGGTACTTCCAAGGAAGGCTCAAGAAAAAGTAACTTTAGCAATTTAAATGACATGAATACAAAGTATAAAATGGATATTGGAAGTATGCTAGTCCATTTCTCTGCAGTTGGATCAGGCTATAATATATGGAAAAATAAAGCTCGATCGGGCTCAAGAACTTATGACACTTATGCTTTGGATAGATTCTATTTATTTATGAAATGCTTTTACCCAAAAGAGGAACTTAATACAAAAATAAGAAGTGAATATAAACCATTAATAGATTATTTCCATAAGACTTTCATCAATTTATAATGAGTAAAATTTACATTTCTCTTACTGGAGGTTTGGGTAATCAACTTTATATTGCTGCTACTGGAATTGCAATATCTAAAATAATAAATCGAGAAATAATTTTTGATATCAGTACCTACAAAAGATATAAACTCCATAAATTACTTATACATAACATAATAAGTTCATTAAGTTTAGAAAAAAATAATTTCATATATAGAGGATATCCATTTTTAAGTAAAGATAGAAAATTTTTAGTCAATTTAAAAGAAAGATCTCCTAGCTATGATTCAAGTATCTTAAAAAGAATTAAAAATAGATTACCTTTCTTTGATTATTTCTTAAGTGGATATTTTCAAAGTCTAAGTTATTTTTCTCATATTATTCCCGAATTAAGAAGTGAAATAATAAAAAACCTTTTAAATATTGATGATGAACTTAATAATTCAAAAATAATTGGTATTCTTGAAAACACCTTAACCATTCATATAAGAAGAAAAGATAAGATGTTAACTATAAATAAATCTATTTATGGAGTAGTTAATGAAGAAGGTTTCAATCAAATAATTTCCTCTGTAATCAATAAAAATGATTATAAATTTTTACTGATAGTTGGAGATGATCCAAAATTCAATAATTATTTTAAAAATCAAATAAAATTAAAAATAAATGTTATTACAAGTGATTTTTTAAGCAAAAGAATTTCTGCTTTTAATGATTTTTTCTATATGATCAATAGCAAAGGATTGATTCTTAATAATTCTAGTTTTTCTCTTTGGGCAGGTTATCTTTCTAATTCAAATAATATTTATTATCCTGATTTGTTATTTCCAATGCCCAAACATTATTCAATAAAGGATTTTTCAATAGAGGATTTGATTATGCCACATTGGGAAAGCTATCCAAACCAATATTTATAATGAAATATTTTTTATCTACAGATAATTTTAATCTTAATAAAGAACTAATAAGGTTTAATAAAAGCAAATTCATAACTAAAGAAGAATTGAAAAAATATAATCTAGGTGAAGTAGTTTTAATAAGCATTGACAAACCAAGATTTAAAGATTTATTCCTTCCATTTAATAAAAAAATATTTTTTAGACTTGAATATTTACCTGTAAGAAAATTTCCTTTTGACATTTACTTTTATAGATTATTTTTTGATTTTATATTTGAATGGGATTCTTATTTTATTAAAAAATCATACTCATTTTTACCTTTTTTCCCTCCAAGGATTGGGATGATTCATGAAAGTGAGATTGTAAAGGAGAAAATAAATTTAAATTATTTTTTTCTAAACCAATTTGAAAAATCACATTTAATAAGCACCATTGTAAGTAACAAACGAAAGCTATTATGGCAAAAAAAAAGAATTGAACTAATTGAATTTCTTACAAATGATATAAAGCAAATAGAACGATATGGGAGAGGGTTTAAAAAAGTTCTTGACAAATCAGAAGTATTAATACCTTTTAAGTATCATATTGCAATTGAAAATTGCGTAAATGGACCTAGTGAAAAATTATGGGACCCATTACTTTGCAATTGTATAGTTTTCTATGGTGGAAATATAGATTTAGTTTATCCAAAAATAAGAAAAGCAATAATTCAAATTCCAATTTTTGATAAATATAAATCAAAGGAAATAATATCTACTGAATTAAAATCCTCAAGTGTTTTTAATTCAGTAACCAAAGAAGATTGGATTGAAATCAAGACATCTATAAAAAGGTTGTATACCTTTGAAAGTCAACATATTTTTAAAGAATAGATTTTATTAATAAAAAATCTAAATTTTAATAAAAAATACATAACTTACTTTCTACCATAATTATCTTCAAATCTGATAATGTCATCCTCTCCAAGATAATTTCCGCTTTGCACTTCTATAATTACTAAAACTTTATCCGTTTTATTAGAGAGTCTATGTTTTGAGCCTAAAGGAATAAAAGTACTTTGATTTTCTGTTAAGGTTTGTACTTTATCATCAATCTCAACAAATGCTTCACCAGATACTACTATCCAATGTTCAGCTCTATAATTATGTTTCTGCAAAGATAAAGAACATTTAGGATTGACTTGTATTTTTTTAACTTGCCAATTACTTCCTTTTTCTATTGATTGATAATTTCCCCATGGTCTAAAACCTTTATTATGAAAATTAGCCTCTTGGATATTTTGTTTTTTTAAATTAGAAACAATTTTTTTTACATCTTGATCACTTTCTCTATTACCAACAAATAGCGCATCATTTGTTTCAACTACAACTAAATCTTTTATCCCCAAAGCCACAATTAAACGGTTACTACTTAATAAAAAACAATTTTCTGTTTTGTCTAAAATTACCTTACCAAATTTAGAATTTCCATTTTTATCTTTTTTTGATTCCTTCCATAATGAATTCCAACTGCCAACATCACTCCAGCCCACTTCCATAGGGAAAACCATACCTAATTTTGTTTTTTCCATAACTGCTATATCAAAAGATATATTTGGACAATTTAAAAAAGGTTCTATATCTATTCTCGAAAAATTCATATCTTTTTGACATCCTTTGAATGAATTGATGCAGGCTTTATATACATCTGGTCTAAATTTTTTAATCTCTTTTATTATTACGCTTGCTTTAGATAAAAAAATCCCACTATTCCATAAAAATCTACCAGTAGAAATCATTTCTCTTGCTTTATCCTCATCAGGTTTTTCTACGAATCTTAAAATTGGGATCCCACTATTCGGTAAAGCTTCAAATTGATCTTCTGTTTCAATATAGCCATATCCAATCTCAGGGGAAAATGGTGGGACTCCAAAAGTAACAATCGATCCATTTTCACTATATTGAATAGCTTTCTCAATAATTTCTCTAAACTTTTCATTATTTTTGATAAAGTGATCCGCTGAAAGGATCAATAGATTAGGATCTTGCCCATCTTGTAATGCTCTAAGTGCTGCTATTGTTATGGCAGGGGCTGTATTTCTCCCAAAAGGTTCTAAAAAAATAGATAAAGGTTCTATATTTTTCTCTCTCATTTGTTCGGCGACTATAAATCTATGCTCTTCATTGCAAATTATTAATGGTTTAATTAAGTTCTTTAGGCCATTTAATCTTTCATAAGTTTCTTGAATAAATGTATTCTTAGAATTTTCATTAAGAGCTAGAAACTGTTTCGGATAACTTGACCTTGATAATGGCCATAATCTCGTTCCGCTTCCTCCACATAAAATCACAGGTAATATTTTATTTGTATTCATTAATTTATTTTCTTAAAATTCTTCTAATAAATTTTAATATATTGTGAGTAATTTATTTTTTTAAAATTCAGCTTACTTTAAAAAGAATTCCAACAAATTTAATAAAAATTTCTAATACCCTTTTTGATTTAATTTCATCCATTTCCAACCATCTCGACACATATCCTCGAGATTTTTTTCTGGTTTCCATTTTAGAATATTCTTTACTAATGAATTATCTGCTACAACTATGGCGGCATCACCCTTTCTTCTTTTACTAAATTGAAAAGGGACATTTATTTTATTTACTATTTCAAAAGTTTTTATTAAGTCTAAAACGCTTGTACCAATTCCTGTACCTAAATTAAGATTTAAAATTTTTGGAGGATTATTTATCAAATACTCCAAACCATAAAAATGACCATTGGCTAAATCCATTACATGAATATAATCTCTAACTCCTGTTCCATCTCTAGTTGGCCAGTTTTTTCCAAATATTTTAAAATATTCTATTTCCCCTAAGGCAACTTGCATAATTAATGGGAAAATATTATTTGGTATCCCATTAGGTACTTCTCCAAGCAATCCAGATGGATGCGCCCCAATAGGATTAAAATAACGTAGATTGATTATTTTCCATTTGTCCGGAGAACTTTCATATAAATTAGCTAAAAGATGCTCAATTGTTAATTTTGTTAATCCATAAGGATTAATTGGATCTAATTTTTGATCCTCATTAATTAGATCGATTTTTGATGATCCATATACTGATGCACTACTACTAAATACTATGGTCCTACATTCAAATAAATTCATAACCTTTAAGAGATTTATTGTGCTGACTAAATTAAAATCCCAATACTTTAGAGGTTCATTGATTGATTGATTGATTGACTTTAAACCCGCAAAATGAATAACAGCTGTTATTGGCTTACCAATTTTATTTTGTTTAAGAAAAATTCCTCTTATAAAACTTTCGTCCCTTAAATCGCCTTTGAAGAAACTAAGTTTATTTTTCATTCGTGGATATTTGATATTAATAATTTCATTTATTCTTTCTAAAGCCTTAATAGAACTATTAATAAGAGAGTCAACTATTAAAATCTCATAACCTTTTTCGATTAATAATAAACTAGTATGACTTCCTATAAAACCTAGGCCGCCAGTAACTAAAATTCTTTGCATTTATATATTTAGAGATTCATTCTTATTTAAGAATAAATCACAACTAATAAAATTAAATAGTTTTTAATATCTTACAGATTTGAAACTATTCTTAATTTGTATATTCTAATTTAGTATATTTAAATAATTAAGATTTGATATCTTGAGAAATTTAGTTACTGGAGGCGCAGGTTTCCTAGGTTCACATTTAATAGATAAATTACTTAACGTTTCTGAAGAAGTTATCTGTCTTGACAATTATTTCACTGGTAGAAAAACAAATATAGCAAAATGGTTGGGTAACAAAAATTTTGAATTAATCAGACATGATGTGATTAATCCTATACAACTTGAAGTTGACAGAATATGGCACCTTGCTTGCCCAGCTTCTCCTGTTCACTATCAAAGCAATCCAATCAAAACATCGAAGACTAGCTTTCTTGGAACTTATAACATGCTTGGTTTAGCTAGGAGAGTTAATGCAAGGATATTATTTGCAAGCACTAGTGAAGTTTATGGCGATCCAGAAATCCATCCTCAACCTGAGGAGTATAAAGGGTCTGTTAATCCTATAGGGATCAGAAGTTGTTACGACGAAGGTAAAAGAATTGCTGAATCATTATGTTTTGATTATCAAAGGATGCATCAAACTGAAATAAGGGTTGCTAGGATTTTTAATACATATGGACCGAGAATGATACCAAATGATGGGAGAGTAGTAAGTAATTTTATTGTACAAGCATTAACTAACCAACCAATAACTATTTATGGCGATGGATCACAAACCAGATCATTCTGTTATGTAGATGATCTAGTAAATGGACTTATTTCTCTAATGAATTCTTCCGAAATTGGTCCAATGAATATAGGCAATCCTAGTGAATTCACAATAAAAGAGCTTGCTGAAATTATATTAAAAAAAATTAATTCAAATTCTAAAATAATATATTTACCACTGCCGCAAGATGATCCACTTCAACGAAAACCTATTATTGATAAAGCCAAAGATAAATTAGACTGGTTCCCTAAAGTCAATTTAGAAGTGGGTTTAGAAAATACCATTAATTACTTTAAAAAGGTTCTCTAAAGACAGATTCTTAAAAAGCATTAACTGACATAATTTATTTTCAAATTAGAATCTCAAGGGAGAATCATTGAATAAAATACTTAATTATTTATTCAATTAGAAAACCTACATTATGTTAAATTTAAAATATATCTACATTTTACAGAACTTATTTCATTAAGAATTTTTTAATTTAAAATAAATGGATATCTAATTAAATAATTTAATGCAGGTTAAAAATATATGTTGCATTGGAGCTGGTTATGTTGGTGGGCCCACAATGGCCGTTATCGCAAACAAATGCCCGCACATCGAAGTTAATGTTGTAGACGTAAATAGAGAAAGAATTGAAAAATGGAACAGTGATAATTTAAATGAATTACCAGTTTTTGAGCCAGGTCTCTCTAACTTAGTAAAGAAATGTAGAGGTGTAAATTTAAATTTTTCATATTCTGTTGGTGAAAAGATAAGTAATGCCGACATGATTTTTATTTCGGTTAATACACCTACAAAAAAGAAGGGTATTGGAGCTGGCAAAGCGAGTGATTTAAAGTGGGTGGAAGCATGCGCAAGAGAGGTGGCGACTTATTCAAAGGGTCATACAATAGTCGTTGAAAAAAGTACACTCCCAGTAAGAACTGCAGAAGTTATAAAATCTATTCTTAGTGAAGCGACAATATCAGATTTAAAAAATAATGCTACAAAAACATTCGATGTTTTATCTAATCCTGAATTCCTTGCAGAAGGCACAGCAATTAATGACCTAATTAATCCAGATAGAGTTTTAATTGGGGGAGATAATGGTATTGCAATCGATTCTCTATCTGAAATATACAAAAACTGGGTTCCTAACCATAAGATAATTACCACTAATTTGTGGAGTAGTGAGTTAGCTAAACTTACAGCGAACGCTTTCTTAGCTCAAAGAATAAGTTCTATAAATTCAGTAAGTGCTATTTGTGAGGCAACTGGTGCTGATATTAGAGAAGTTTCTAAAGCGATTGGATTAGATAGTAGAATTGGTCCAAAATTCCTCAATGCTGGGCCTGGATTTGGTGGCAGTTGTTTTAAAAAAGATATTTTAAATTTAGTTTACCTTTCAGATTTTTTTGGTTTAAAAGAAGTTTCTTCCTTTTGGGAAAGTGTTGTCAGCCTCAATAATTGGCAACAACACAGAATATCAAAATTAATAGTTAAAAAACTTTTTGGAACTTTAACTAATAAAAAAATTGTAGTGCTTGGATTTGCCTTTAAAGCTAATACAAATGATACAAGAGAATCACCTGCAATTAATATTTGTAAAGAACTTTTAGAAGAGGGGGCTTTTCTAGTTATTCATGATCCAAAGGTTTCCATTAAGCAAATAAATATCGATCTGAATTTAAAACCATTAGAAATTTCCAATAGGCTTGAAAGCAATACCCAAACCTTAGAAGGTAAATGGAGCAAAGCCTTTGATCTTGAAAAATCTTTTATTGATGCCGATGCTGTTTTAATATTGACTGAATGGGATAATTACAAACATCTAGACTGGAAGAAGATCTCAAAGTTGATGCGAAAACCTTCATGGTTGTTTGATACAAGATCCATGATCGACCCTGAAGAATTTAGTAATACTAAAATAAATTTTTGGCGCGTTGGTGATGGAACTTAGATTTTATAAAAGATATCAACCATATTTTTTTATGAAATCTTCTATACAGAAATGCAATCTTTCAAACATAGTTTTTGTCATGCCATGATGTAATGGTAAAAGTATCCCATTTTCCATAATTAAATCAGCATTTTTTAGACCTTTTGGAGTTACTCTCTTCTCAATATTTTTACACATAGGTTGACGAAGTATATTTCCTGTAAAAACAACTCTTGTTTGTATATTTCTTTCCTCAAGGTAAATTTGCAATTGTTTTCTAGAAAAAGGTATATCTTTTTTTAGCAGTATTGGAAAGGCTAACCATGCAGTAGAAACATCTTTATAGACTTTTGGAATTTGAAAATATTCTTTATATTGATCAAAAAATTCACATTGTAATTGAAAATTTTCCTGTCTTTTAACTATATTATCTTTTAATTTTTGTAGCTGTGCCAAACCAAATGCGGCTCCAATTTCACTGCCTTCAAGGTTGTAGCCTACTTCTTCAAAAACGAACTTTGCATCATACTCTATTCCATCTAAATTAATATTAAATCTATTTTCAATATCTTCACTTCTTTGATCAAATAATGATGAACTTCTTCCCCAAGACCTTAACAACTTTGCTTTTTGATAAATTTGTTTATCATTCAAAGTTAGAGCGCCTCCATTCCCAGCACAGTTAATAATATGTGATCCATAAAAACTAGTAATCGACATATCTGTATACTTTCCACTAGATATGTTTTCTCCGATTGTTGCTCCCAATGTATCTGCAGAGTCCTCAATTACTATAAGATTGTTTTTATCGGCAATATTACGAATTTTTGGCCAGTCACATAAATTACCTAATAAGTTAGGAGCAAGTATTGCTACAGTCTTTTCTGTAATTAAATCCTCTATTTGATCAGAATCTATGCAATATGTCAGGTGTTCTACATCTGTAAAGACTGGTTTCAAATTATTCTTTAATAGGCACCCCACAGTAGTAGAAAAAGTTAGAGCAGGAGTTATAACTTCTGAACCTTCTTCAAATTGAAATGATTCGATTCCAAGATATAGTGCTGAAGAGCCTGAATTTACATAAAGACAATATTCTTTAGAAAAAAGATTTGCAATTTTTTCTTCAAACAATCTTGAGTATTTGCCCATTTGGGTTGACTCTTCGAGACACTTTACCACGGCATTAATTTCATCTTTTCCATAAACAGTTTTTGCGTAAGAAATTTTTTCTGACATTAATTTAATCTTTATTTAAATTTTACAGTTAAATTTTTATTTTTAATCTAATTTGATAATTGATTTATAAAAATTACATTTTTTTTCAAAAATTTTTCTTAACTAATATTTTTCACTAAATTTATCCCACTCTGGAACTAACTCTTTTAAAACTTTTAGAGCTTCAAAAGTATCATTATCATTTAAAACTTTGATGAAATTTTTAATGCTTAAAAATAATTTTTGATGATTTATTGATTTTTCATGAGCTCTAAAAATTAGAGGATGTTCTGTAGTTGATGACTCTGAATCAATTAATAATTCCTCAAATAGTTTTTCTCCAGGTCTTAATCCAATTAACTTAATTTCTATATCACCTTCAGGATTTTCTTTATTCTTTAAGGACTTTCCATTCAAAATTATCATTTGCTCAGCTAGTTTTTTTATAGGAACTGGTTCTCCCATATCTAATAAAAAGAGATCCCCTCCCTTTGCCAAAGATAATGATTGCAAAACCAACTGAGATGCTTCAGATATAGTCATGAAATATCTAATTATTTTTGGATGAGTAAGAGTTATTGGCCCTCCATTTTTAATCTGATTTCTAAATAAAGGGACTACAGATCCTGAAGAATCGAGAACGTTACCAAATCTGACCATAGAAAAAATAGTGCTTTTCAGATCATATTTTTCATTTTTTGAACATTTCTCAGAAAAAGCTTGAATTATAAGCTCGGATAATCTCTTTGATGCGCCCATAATATTTGTTGGACGAACTGCCTTATCAGACGAAATGAAAACAACATTTTCAACAGAAGTATTCTCTGCGGCAAAGCAAATATTAAATGTTGAGATAATATTGTTTTTTAAACCCTCTACTGGATTTATCTCTACTAAAGGAACATGTTTGTAAGCAGCAGCATGAAAAACGACATCAACTTCATTTTCTTCAAATATCTTTTGTATCAAATCAAAATTACATGCATTACCTAAAATCGCTTTTATTTCAAATTTACTTTGAAGATTAGATAATTTTTTATTTATTGAATATAAATTATTTTCATTCATTTCAAACATAATTAGTTTTTTGGGATTTAGATTATGAATCTGAATACATAATTCACTTCCAATTGAACCTCCAGCGCCGGTTATTAAAACAATTTTATTCTTAATGCCCGTTTCAAGTAATTTCTTATCAGCCTTAACAACTTCTCTTCCTAATAAATCATCAATAGAAATAGGTTGAAGATTATCTATAGTTAATTCTCCTGAAATAAGTTGAGTAACAGATGGAATAGATAGCAAAGGTATCTTATATTTTTGTAAATAGTCTATGATTTCTCTTCTTCTTTCTCTTTTCATTTTAGGAACCGCAAGAAGTATTTGATTTACTTTACCTTTTAAAAAATCAATCTCATTTGGAGATTTAATTAAAATACCTAATATCGATCGGCCCCATAGTTTTTTATCATCATCAATGAAGCAAATAATTTTATATGAATTAAGTCTCATTAAGTTTTTTGCTAACTGGGCACCATTCTCACCTGCTCCATAAATAATTACGTTCTTGATTTTTTTGTTAGGTAAATTCAAAGAATAGTTTACAAAGTCCCTAATTGTAAGTCTCAAAAATATTTGTAATGTGCTGGATATTAGCCACAATAAAATGAAAGATGGTTGGTTATTAAATTCATCGAAATAATAAATTCCTGCCAGATAAATTAAAAAAAATAAAAAGCCATTCCTAGCCAATATTTGATAAAAAGCAGAGACATCTGAATATCTACTAAGAGCTTTATATTGAAATGTAATTAAATTTATTATGGGACTTAAAATTAGTCCCAAAAAATAAATCCAGAAAAAATCCTTACTACTAGAAAATATAGACCCGGGATAAATATAATTTTTAAATTTTGAAAAAAATAAAACTAAAGTTATTGATAAAATAACTATTAATAAATCAATGATTACAAGAATCCATTTTCTAGTTATTGGATTTGCATTCCATAAAATTCTAAATAATGAAGGAAATTTAATCATCAGTTTATTGATGAGATATATTACCGTATTTACTAAAGGTATCCTACATTACAATTTATGTAAAAAAATATATATGTCTTTTTAGCAATACAAATTTATTTTGATTTAGACTTTAATAACTCCAATTCAAAAGGAGAAGCAAATTCAACTTCCAGAAAAAAGGCATAAGAATAGATTAGAAAAAAACATAGAATTTTCAAAAAAACTATATTCAAAAGACAAGAAATAATTAATAATAAAATAGAAATTAAATAATTTATAGATACTTTTGAATGAGACCAGCCTGCCTTACATAATCTTTGATATAGATGAAGAGAATGAGGTTTAAAAATATTTTCACCAGCTAAATATCTTCTCAAGATACAAATAATTGCATCAAAGAATAAAGGGGAAGCACAAAATAATAGATCAAAAGATGTTCCAAAATTATCAGTATTAAAGACAGCGCCTGCAAAAACAGCTCCAACGAACGTACTACCAGTATCACCCATAAATATTTTAGAAGGATGCCAGTTCCAACAAAGAAAACCTATTAATCCTCCAATAATTATTAAAAATGATAAGTCAACTTTAATGGCTGCAAAACCAAATAATATGATTAAACATGATGTAATTAATCCGTCTATTCCATCCATAAAGTTTATAAAATTTATAATAGCTGTTATTAATACAGATAAACAAATAATTCCTATTAAAAATAGGAATTGATTGAAATTTTCAAAATAATTTAATACAAATTTACTTTGCAAAATTATAAAAATTGAAGTTAATATTTGAACAATATATCTGTAAATATTTTTCAATGAAAAAAAATCATCTAGAAGGCCTACAAGCGCTAGTGGAAGACAAATTATAAATAATAAATTATCTACAAATAAACTAAAAAAAGCTGTTGATAAAACAAAGCTAATACCTCCCCCTGTAATAGTAGGTTTTTGATGCATACTTCTAGAATTTGGTTTGTCTAAAAAAAAATTATTTGATGCATTTACTAAAAAATATGTAAAATAATAGTTTATTAAAATTAATATAAAAAAATAATTTATTATCATGACTACTTTTTCTTTTTAACTTTTTCTCTTTTAAACCAATTTACAGTAATGTTTACACCTTGCTGGGTTGAATAAGGTGGTACCCAATTTATACAATTGAAAGTTTCTCTAGGATCAACCTCAAGACTCTCAATCAGTCTGTTAATTTTCTGCTTGTTATTTGTAATTAGTCCAAATAATTTTAGAATCCTTAGAGGTAATTTAAAAATTACTATATTTTTATTTAATCCTTTCGCAATAAGTCGCGCTAAATCTTTTGTGGAAACTGGATTATAATCAGATACTACAAATGTTTTATTTAGTGCCTTCTTACTAGCTATACATTTACGAATAAAATCCGCTAAATTTCCAACAAATATTATTGAACGTTTATTTTGTATTTTTCCAAATGGTAAAGGAATATTTAAATTAACTAATTTAATAAAGTTGAGAAAATTAGCTCCTACCAAAGGACCATAAACCAAAGGGATTCTAATAATAACAATTTTTAAACCATATTTTTTCGACACATCTCTTAAAACATCCTCTGCTCGACATTTTGATTTAGAGTATAAATCTTTTGGACTAAATTTTGTTTTATTATTAAAGGGATGATTTGGTAATGTTTTTTCTCCATACACTTTAACTGTACTTAAGAATATTAATTTTTTTATATTTAATTTAGCTGCCTCTTTAGCAATTCTCTCGGTTGCCAATACGTTAATTGATTCATAATTATTAATAGCTTCTTTTGAATTTTGAAAAGAATGTACTTTTGAAGCACAATGAATAACTACATCAACTCCAGAAAGTATGCTTTTCCAATCATTATTATTTTCTAAGTTATTTATCAAAAAAACATTTTTTCCTTTTTCTCTCTGTATCCTTCTAATTTTATATCCAAAATTTGTCAGATATTTACATAAATAATCCCCTATAAATCCATTAGATCCAGTTATCGCAACTAGCATATTGATTAGCTCTCTATTAAGTCTGAGTAGATTTCTAAATGTTTTTTTATGACGTTTTGAATATCAAAATCTGATATGGCGAGCTTTCTTCCTTCTTTGCCCATTTGTTCGCATAATTTTGGGGAATTTATAAGTTTTTTTATTGCTCTAGTTAAAGCGCTGCTGTCTTTGATTGGCACAAGTATACCAGTTTTACCTGGGATAATTGCATCTCGACAACCTTGATGATCTGTTGTCACTACTGGCTTACCGCAAGCAGCAGCCTCAATCAATATCTTAGGTAAACCTTCACCATAGTAAGAAGGTAAGACAACTATAGATGAATCGCATATAAGATCTTTCATATTTTTAATATATCCAAAAAATTTAATTAATCCTAGAGATTCCCAATCATTGATTTGTTCTTGGGAAACAAAGTCTGGATTATCCTTATCTAAAATTCCTGCTACTAAAAATTTGACTTTTTTTGAATTTAATTCTTTAGCAGTTTCAATAAACTCAAATAAGCCTTTTGATTTTAAAAGTCTTGATGCAAATAGAATCTTTTGAAAATTTAAGTTCTTCTTTTTAGGCTTATAAAAATTCAAATCAACTCCAGATCCTCTTATCAAAAGGAATTTACTTTTTTGTATGTTGCAAATTTCTTGAATAACGTTTAAATCATCTGAATTCTGGAAAATAACTTTTAATTTTTCTTTTGAAAATACAAATTTATAAACCAACTTAACTAAGAATTTTGTTAGTAAAGCTTTTAAATCGGAAGATATAAAAACATAGCCCAAACCTGATATAGAGGAAACAAATCCAACATTCCTGAAAAACTTAGATGCAACTCCTGCAAAAATTATTGGTTTAATTGTAATTGCATGAATAATTTGAGGTTTTATAGTTCTTATTAGAAAAACTATTTGAAAGAAAGACTTTATAGTTTTTATTAAATTAAAATTTCTATCAATTTCTATAGGATGAATTTTAAAACCATATGAAATCAACTCATCTTCTGCTCCAGTAAATTTTGTTGATAAATGGACTTCATAACCCTCATCAATAGCCGCTAATCCTATAGGTAATCTATGAGATATAAAAAACCAATCTACATTGCAAAAATATAAAATCTTTTTTTTCATTTTAATTATGAGCTGAACTTAAATTTAAAAATATTTTCTTAGTCAGGATAGCTTCATAAATTTTTTTTTTAAAGAAAGATTCATATATTTATGAATTATGCATATTTTTTGTCCATTCAAGCATCTTCTTAATCCCTTGACGATGTGACATTTTAGGTTCCCATTTTAGAATTTCTTTAGCTTTGCCAATATTTGCTATAAAACAATCTTGATCAGAATTTCTCCTCGCAATTTTTTTAAAATTTAATTCTTTTAAAGATAATTCATCTTTAAGAATATCTATTAGCTCTAAAATGCTAAGGGAATTTTCCTTACCACCGCCAATATTAAAAATTTCACCTTTTAAAATATCTTTTTTTTCAAATGCACATTGATACAAAGAAACTAAATCATCAGAATGTAATACATCTCTCACTTGTTTCCCTGTCCCAGAAATTGTAAAGGGTTTTATCTGAATATTTTTAAGAGCAGATTTCTGTTCAAGTGCTTTTAAACAAAACCAACCAATCCAACCTTGATCAATGGATGCAAACTGTCTACCTCCATAAATTGAAGAATGTCTAAAAATAACTGTTCTTAGATCAAATAATCTAGCCCAGTCTTTTACGTATTGATCGGCAGAACCTTTTGAGCATCCATATGGAGTAGAGAAGTCTAGAGGAATATTTTCATCCAAACCAAGTGGAAAATCATTCAATACATATCTTTTTTCGTTTTCTATAACTTTAATCCAATTAAGATCTCCATATACTTTATTTGTACTACTGTAGGCTAACAAAGCATTTGGACTATACTTTCTCATTGCCTCAAGAACATTAAAAGTTCCAATTACATTTGTTTCCAAATCTTTCCTTGGATTTTCTATTGAAAGAGTCATAGCAACTTGTCCAGCTACATGACATATAAATTCAAATGGAGCAAATTTTTCAAAAAATTTATTTAATTCCTCTTTTTTAGAAATATCATACTTTGCAAAGGTTAATTGATTTTTCAAAGATTTAGATTTTAACCACTCTAAATTATTGATAGATCCTTTTCGTTCAAGAGAATCAATAATAAAAACTTCATAATCCTTTTTCAAGAAAGAAAATGCCAAATTACTTCCTAGAAATCCGCATCCTCCAGTAATTAATACTTTCATTTAATTTATTTATGTACCATTAATAAAAGAATCTATATCACGCGCACATAAATCATATGCCGAACAAGATTTTTGATTGAAATTATAATACCAATCTACAGTTCTTTTCACAGCATTTTCAAAATTCCATTTTGATTTCCATCCTAACAAGTGAAATGATTTATCTACTTGAAGATGTAATTTATTGGCTTCATGAAGTTTTTGAGATGAGCCTTTTATAGATATCAAGCCATTCCAATGCTTATTTATTTCATGAACTAGTTCTTCAACTGTTTTATTTGAATCTATTGCCGGTCCAAAATTAAAAGGACCAGCATATATATTTTCAGAACTATCTTTAAAGATTTTTCTTGATTTATATAATTTCTCAGCTAAAACCAAATATCCCGCTAGTGGATCTAGAACATGTTGCCAAGGCCTAGTAGATTTTGGATTACGGATAATAATTTTTTGATTGTTCTGAAGAGATCTTATTACATCAGGAAAAATTCTATCTTTAGCCCAATCTCCACCTCCAATTACATTTCCAGACCTTGCAGAGGCGATCATTAAATTGCAGCC
Organism: Prochlorococcus marinus XMU1412; assembly: GCF_017696315.1. NCBI lineage: Bacteria > Bacillati > Cyanobacteriota > Cyanophyceae > Synechococcales > Prochlorococcaceae > Prochlorococcus > Prochlorococcus marinus. The sequence continues at coordinate 136,132 of NZ_JAAORJ010000004.1, forward strand.
TTCTTTATCCCCAAGACAAAAACTATCTCTCCATGATGAAATAGCAATTTCACATGCAGCTTTGCTCGCACTATAGGGATCATAACCACCAAGCTCATCATTCTCTCTGTAACCATGAATCCATTCTTTATTTTTATAAACCTTATCGGTAGTTATCATTACAACTGAACAATTTTTATTCATTTTCATAAGTGAATCCAATAAATTAAGAGATCCCATTAAATTTGTAGACCAAGTATTAATTGGATTTTTATAACTTTCTCTTACCAATGGTTGAGCTGCCAAATGAAAAACAATTTCAGGCATGATATCTGAAATACATTTTTTAAGATTATCTCTATTATTTATATCTTCAAAAAAACTTTCGCATGAAAAATTCGAACTATTGATTTCATCAAATAAAGAAGGGTTAGGAAGGACATCCAAAGACAACCCATAAACTTTTGCCCCAAGAAGTTTTAACAATATCAACAACCAAGAGCCTTTAAAACCAGTATGTCCAGTGATAAGAACCTTTTTATTAAGCCAAAATTCCTTATTCATTATCTCCAAGTTTTCCATGGAGCATTTTCTTCTTCCCATCTCTTTTGTAATGTTTTGTGGTCTCTTTGAGTATCCATTGGCTGCCAGTATCCATAATGCTTATAAGCATTGAGTTGATTGATTTCAGCTAATTTTTTAAGAGGTTTATCTTCCCACATACATTGATCTCCATTAATAAAATCAATTACAGAAGGTTCGAGGACAAAAAATCCTCCATTTATCCAACCATTATCACCAATCGGTTTTTCCTTGAATGATTTAACTAAGTTACCCTCCAATTCCAGTGCTCCATATCTCCCTGGAGGCTGAACTGCAGTTAATGTTGCGAGTTTTTTATTCTTTTCATGATGATCTATAAGTTTCCTAATATCAATATCTCCAACCCCGTCACCATAAGTAAAGCAAAAAGATTCATCTTTTAAAAAATCTTTAATTCTTGCAAGTCTTCCACCTGTCAATGTAAATTCTCCTGTATCTATAAGAGTGACCTTCCAATCTTCTGATTTTCTGCTATGAAAAATAACTTTTTCATTATTGATATCAAAAGTAACATCGTTTGTATGTAAGAAATAATTGGAGAAAAATTCTTTAATAATATATCCTTTATATCCTAAGCAAATAATAAATTCCTTTATTCCGTATGAACTATAAATTTTTAAGATATGCCATAAGATAGGTTTCCCCCCTATTTCAATCATAGGCTTAGGTTTTAAATGTGTTTCTTCTGAAAATCTTGTACCTAATCCTCCTGCTAATATTACTGCTTTCATTATAAAAAAATATTTATTTTACAAAAAATGAACCTTATTAAATTAAAAGTAAATTATTCCAAAAAAAATATCAAGGACATAAATCAATTCTTAATATTAAAAATTCAATTTATTTTTATTTTTAACTGAGCTAAAGCTAATTTTGGACTAAATTTTGAATTATGATTTTTCTTTAAAAATTTAATATAAATTATATAAATTAATTTAAAAACCAAGACTGGAATCATGACAACAAAAAATATTAAAATTTTATTTAGTAAGGAAACTTTTTTTGAGGTAAATAAATACTTTTTATATATTTGATAATTAATTCTTCCATAAGCTCTTGCGGCAACCATAGATTTTATCGAATTCATAGGATTTCTTGAAATAACTTTTTGTTTAGCAAAATTAGAATAATTTTCCAATCCCCAAATAATACTGGGATATAGCAAATACCAAATTTGAAAGGATTTATCTAACCAAGTTTGAGAACCTAATCTCATTTTTATTACAGGAGTAGAAAAATAATAAACGACTCTATTATTTTTTAATGAAGCCAAACAATCTATATGAGCAAAAAAACTTCCAATTTTAGATTTATCATAATTATCTATCCATAATTTTCTTTTAACAAGAATAGCTCCTACAAATGTTAAATAACCCCCTAGGTCAGTAAGAAATGCATCATTCTGATTCTCTAAATAAATATCTTTAATTGTTGTAGGAAGTCTTGAATACTCAATTATATTTTCATCTCTAAAACTTTGACTATTTAGTATTAAAAGATTGGGTTTTTTTAACTTCAAAAAATTTAAAATATTTCTTACCACCCCTGGAATTAGTAAATCATCGTCACCAAAAATCCAAACATATTCTCCACTTGATAATTCTATTGATCTATTAACATTTGCATCTAAAGAGTCAAAATGTTTTGAATTAAAAAGAGATATATATGGAACATTAAAATCATTCTCGTAAAGTTTTTTTATATCATCATTAATACTATTGTCAGATATTATAATGTCAAATTCAATGCCAAATTCCTTTTCATTTATTATTGAATATAAAGCTTCTTTTAATAAATAAGATTTATTGTGAGATGGTATAGCTATAGTTAATAACACAATTTTTAAATTAGTATAGTTTTATATAAATTTTCATATTTGTCTAAAGCTAATTTCATATCATATTCTTTTTTAGCTATTTTTATAGATGTTCTTGATCTTCTTGGGTCATTTATTTTTTCAAATAATTTTTTTGCTTCTATTTTTTTAATTTTATGTACTAAAAAATCTCTACGAATAATTTCAACAGAATCATAATTTTTAGCTAATCTTTGTGTTACATTTAATCCTTCAAGGCTTAAAACAAATAATCCGGAGGCCAAATATTCTCCAATTTTTGTTGGAGAACTCATACTCAGCCATTTACCTTGAGCAATAAAAACCAATCCACAATCATATCTATTTAATTCTTTGGGTATCTTTTCATTTGGTATTTCTTTTATAGAAATATTTTCTAAAGGAAAATTTATGTTAGAGCAAATTTTTTCAATTACTTTATGCTCTCCTTTATTTATGAAGTCTAACTTACAATTAAATCCAAGTTCTTTTAATTGATTTATAAACATAAGCGCCTCACAAGGAAGATATGGATATGAAACACCTCCAAGAAAAACAAATTTTATTTCTTTGTTTTTCTTATATTTAAATGCCTTATAATTATTTAAATTAGTTGATGTAGGAATAATTTTATATAATATTTTCTTCTTATAATTACCTTCTAAATACTTGGCACCAGACTTATCTAAAACTACTACTCCGGCTGCTCTTTTAATTAGATAATCCTCCAAAATTCTAAAAATACCATGCAATAATGAATTTTTTTTTATCGCCTTTGTTTCAACCCATTGTCCAGAGAATGATCGCATATCATAAATAAATTTTTTATTTACGAAAGAAAAAAAATAAATCAAAGAAGATAGAATCGTTCTACAGTGGACTAAATCAATATTATTATTCCTACATATATGATTTACTAAAAAGGCTCCTTTGATTATTCTCAATAAGTTTTGAAACTTTCCTTTTTGAAAACTGAGTCTATACCATTTTAGATTTTTTTTATTTAAAAGATATTCAAGTCTTTCAAATTCATTTATATTTTTATTAATCTTTTCATAACTAAGAATATTAAATCTAAAACCTCTTTCAGACAGCCCAAGCAAATAAGGCAAAATTTGACTTTTACCTAAAGGATCCAGTAAGCCGTCATAACTAACAAAAAGAACATTTTTTTTTACCATATCTAATTAAGTAAATTTTTTGAAGATCTATAATTATTCAACCAAGATTGCCACATTAATATTGGCCAAAGTTTACCACTATTTTGAAAATTACAAGATAAATGATCATCCCAAATTTTCTTAATAGGTTCATATTTTAAAAAATTTGTATTCTCAATATTATCCTTAGAAAGTAATTCATTAGCCCAATCCTTAAGAGGTCCTCTTAACCATGAATCAATAGGTACGCCAAATCCAGTTTTAGGCCTTTCTATAAGTTCTCTTGGTATATATTTAAACAAAATCTCTCTTAATATAACTTTATTTGAATTGTTAAATCTATTAGATTTAATTTTTAAATTTTTATCTAATCTCCAGGCCAACTCAATAACTTTATGATCCAAAAAAGGAGCCCTTGTTTCCAAACTTGTCGACATTGCTGCTCTATCTAACTTGGTCAAAATATCATTAGGTAAATAGTCTAAAGAATCATAATACATCATTCTTGAAACTAGATCATTAGATATACATTCAGGCAAATCTAATTTTATATAATTAGGTATTTCTAATAAATCTTCGTTAGTTAAATCCTTATTAAATAAAAACGTTAAATCTTTCCATTGAGAAATTAAAGAAAAATAAAATTCGTCTTCATTTTTTATATATTTCAATCGCTCAGAAAATTTTCCAACTTTTGTCCCAAATTGATTAATTCCTACAATATCTGAAAATTTATTTAAAACTTGATAAGGTATTCTTAATCCAATAGAACCAATTTTATTTCTTATCTGGAAAGGAATAAAATCTATTTTTTTCCATATATTTTCTGCCATAATATATCTATTATAACCTCCAAAAAGTTCATCTCCTCCATCTCCACTTAGTGCAACTTTTAAACCACTATTTCTTGCTTCTCTGCATATAAGATGGGTAGGAATTTGGGATGAATCTGCGAAAGGTTCTGAATAAATCTGATTCAATTTTGGAATTATTTCTTGTGTATCTTTAGAAGTTAAATAAAATTCAGAATGATCTGTTCCCAAATGTTTTGCAATTTTTTTTGAAAAAGGGGCTTCATTAAATTGTTTATCCTCAAAGCCTATCGTAAAAGTTTTTATTTTCGTATTAGATTCACTTTGCAATAAAGCAGTAATAAGAGAAGAATCAATACCTCCCGAAAGAAATGTACCAAGAGGGACATCTGCAATACTTTGCTTTTTTATTGCATCTTTTAAGATATATTCGGTTGCTGATATTGCGCATTCTTTATCTATAATTGGATCATTAAGAGATTTTTCTATACTAGATTTTAAATTCCACCAAGGTTTGCTTTCAGGTAAATTTTTAGATTTTGGATTTTTTAAAGTAAATATATGACCAGGTAGTAATTGATGAATTCCTTTAAAAATTGTAGAAGGAGCAGAAATTGCTTGATAATTTAAAAGTTGAAATAATGCGTTCGGATTAATATTATTATCAAATAATCTCCAACTTGTAATAGCTGACAATTCTGATCCGAATAAAAAAGTATGTGATCCATCATCTCCACTCAAACCATAATAGAGTGGCTTTTCACCCATCCTATCTCTTGCTAATTTTAAGCATTTTTCATTTCTATCCCAAAGCGCCAATGCAAACATTCCAGTACATTTTAAAAGTGCTTTTTCAATTCCAAAATATGAAATCAACTCCAATAATATTTCCGTATCGGAATGCCCCCTCCACTTAATTAAATTATTGATCTTTTCAAGTTCTTTTCTTAAATCAAAATTATTATAAATCTCACCGTTAAATGAAATAACATATCTTTCGTTATGACTAATCATTGGTTGAATACCTGCTGTGGATAAATCTAAAATTGATAACCTTTTATGTGTTAAATAAAAATTTACGTTTTGATCACTCCAAAAACCCTCATTATCAGGGCCTCTATGATTTAGACAAGAGGCCATTTTTTTAATATCTTCTTCCAACTGAATATTTTCACAACCATTTGACCATAATCCTGCAATTCCGCACATATTTATTTCTTTACTGCTCTAATTACTGTAGTAGCGCCTCCATTGTAATTGACAACCCCTCCAAAAGTAATCTCACATCCTCCTTTTTTAAACATTTTTACCACATTTTCTAACTTTTGAGGATTATCAAACTCAGGAGAGAAGGCATCAAAAGTATCCATTATTGCCCATCTTTTTCTTTCAAGTTTATTTAAGTTATTTGGAAATCCTCTTATATCAGTAATAGGTATAAATCTAATTAAAAAATCAATCTTGAGAAATAAAAATAAATCAAATAGAAATAAGGAAATATTTATAGTTTTAGAAATCAAAAAAAGCAATATTTTTTTAGGGATTCTTTTTGTTATTGGACGCAATAAATATTTTGAATGAATTCTAGTAATAAATCCTTTACTTGGATAAAAGTCAACAACTACTTCACCATCTTTTTTTAATTTTTTTACTAAAGATAGTACAGATTTTTCAAATGAAGGAGTATGTTGCAAGACTCCAAAACAAAAAATCTTATCAAAAGTTTCATCTTTAAAGGGCATTTCATAAATAGAAGCTTGAACCAAATTAAGTCTTGAACGATTACTATAGTTATTTCTCATATTAGCCTCTACGGCAGAAGAGTAATCAAGACTGTAGAGACTTTCTTCTGTAGATTTTAAAAATACTTCTGTAAATCTACCTGCCCCACAACCAACTTCAAGGATATTTTTTCCTTTTAGTTGATCTTTATCCCAATTAGTTGCAGCCCAAAATCTTCTATTAGACAACTCAGAATTAGAAAAACTATCTAGTTGAGTTCTATCAAATTTATTCCATTGAAATCCAAAACTGTTTGTATAGTTATCAGGTGAACAAAATCTTGGAATATTATTTTTTATAAAAAAAACATTTCCTGACTTTGTAGAATATTTTTTACCATCAAATAATAAATCGTCACCAGTATATGGGCAAACATATTTAACGCTATTCATAGGTTAAAATTTGATAAATTTAAATTCCAATTAATTAACTTATAATACACATCCCAAAGTAGTTATAAAAAAATTTTAATCAATTTATAATAAAATCATTTAAATTTTTTTATTTTTAATTTTACTAAATATTCCATATTTCACCAACCAAATTATAGTAATTCTTTATCTTAGTAAATAAATTATTTATATCCTTAATTTCTAAATTATCCTCATACAAAATTTTATTTAAAATAATTGTAATCCACTTTACCCTATATAAATCTATATAAAAATGAAGTACTTCATTTGAAATTTCCATAGAAAAGCCATCTGCAAGAGAATGTATTATAAAAAAAGCTTCCTTTATGTTTAGTGTTTGTTCAGGTTGTATAACTAGATCAACAAACAATTTGTAAGGATCATCCCAACCCGAATATTCAAAATCATAAAAAAAGAGTTCATTTTTTATACAGATAATATTATGAAACCCTACATCAGAAGGAGAAATTATCTTATTATTTATTGATGAAAATTTTGAGTATATGGTATTTTGAAAATATTTTTTTTTTAAAATTTGTAAACGATTTATTATCTTTTTTTTCAACCATTCATCTATATATTTAATTTCCTTTTTACTTAAAATAGTTAATGCTTTATTTACTCTATCTTCAATAAGATCCAAATGGCTTCCAATATCAAAACAAGCTTCAGAAGCATTATTTATATTTTTTGCAAAATTAGAAATTTTTAGATTTTGAAGATCTAAAATAAATTTAATGTAAATTTTCCATTGATACTCATTTGCTTTAATAATTTTATTCCCTTCTATCCACTCAAATAAACTCCAATTTTCTAATTCATTAAAGTACAAAATATTAGGAACATTTGAAATATTTTCATTTTTTAACAACTCTATAAAATTAATTTCATTATTTAATCTATTTCTTTTAAAATCATAATCCTTATAAAACTTGAGAAAATAAAGGTTTTTTTTGTCCTGTAATTTCCAACAAGTGCTATTTGCTCCTCCAAGTATTCGTTGATAATTTTGAATATGTAAATTATTTTTTTTTAAAGTATTTAAAGCTTTATTTAGATTTTCTTCTCTTGAATTTTTTTTCATAAAAAACTACAAATATAATTACCAATCAAATCCCAGTTTTGAGTTTTTAAATCAAAATTATATTTTTTATCATCATGTGATTTATTGTATAGTATTTTTTTTATATTTGGCTTAATCATATTTAAAATTTCGGGTAAATCATCTATGAAGAAATCACATTTTAAGTCATGAATTTTTTTGATTTTTTCCTCTTTAGAAACATTGAAAAATATCATTTCTTCTGAAATCTTTGCTCCTTTAGAAGATAAAAATAAGTAATGTCTCAACCATTTTTTTGCAGCTTTATGTAGGTCATACTTTTCTCCAATGTAAGGATATTTTGTTTTGTGACTTATGATAAAAACTTTCATGCCGAGATCATTAAATTTCCTTATATTTTGGATAGCATTTTTAGAAGGGGTTGCGCTTAATATATTTAGCCCATATACCTCTCCTTGCAATTTAGTAAATAGTGATTCCTTTCCTTTATTTACAAGAAATTCCCTTACAGCAATCTTTGACTTCTCAATATTTGAATCAATCAATCCTTCCCTTAATGCAATTTCATAAAATAGTTCATCGTAATGGACTAATGTATTGTCAAAATCAATCCCAATATTAAACATATTTTCTAATAATTTCAAAGATTGCAGCACTATCTAATTTCAATTCTTTTCTTAAATAATTTTGCTTACCAAGTTTATTAATAAATCTATTAGGCGTACATAAGTTGATAACATCAAAATTTCTTTTTTTTACATTTTGAATTAGCCAATTATTTATTTTAGAACCTACTCCACCATTAAAACCATGTTCTTCTAAAGTGATCCAGCATTTAAAATTTTTTTCTACCATTTCAGATAAAAAACTTTCATCAAGAGGTTCTATACTACCAAGACTAACTACCTTAACATTTTTATCAAAAACACTCTTTATATTATTTGATGCTTCTAATGCTTCTCCAAGAATTGGTCCAATACCCATAATTAAAATATCGCAACCATCTTTAATAAGATTAATCTTTCCAATTGAAGTTTTAATTGTATTCTGAATTAAATTTGGTTCACCTTTTTTTCCAATTCTTATATATGTAGGACCATCAAAAGATAGAGATTCTTTTAGTTGCGCAGATAATTCTAATGAGTCGCAAGGGGCTAAAATTCTCAAGCCTGGCAGAGTACTTAAAATACCAATATCTTCAAGAGAATGATGCGTTGGGCCTAGTTCTGCATAAGATAATCCTGAACCTGTTCCGACAATTATTACATTTGCATTATGGTATGCAATTCCAATCTTTATTTGCTCAAAACACCTCGAAGTTAAAAATGGAGTGATTGTATATACAACTGGCCTTAATCCTGAAAGTGCCATACCCGAAGCAATACTCATCATGCTAGCTTCAGCTATTCCACAATTTACAAACCTTTCAGGAGCGATTATTTTAAAATCGTCAAACATTCTATTTCCAATATCCCCAGACAATAGAACAACATCACTTCTCTCTTTAGCAAATATAGTCATTTCTCTTGCAAAAGTATTTCTCATGAATTAGTACTAAATTATTTTTTTCTATCAGTTGATAACTCAGCTAAGGCACTTTCTAATTCATGATTGTTAGGAGTTCTATAGTGCCAATTATTATCATCTTCCATAAAAGAAACACCTTTACCCTTTATTGTATTAGCTATTATAATGCTTGGTTTGCTGACAGTTTTGTGAGCATTTAGAAATGCCTCGTGAATCTCATCAAAATTATGTCCATTAATTTCTTGACAATGCCAACCGAATGATTGCCATTTATCAACAAATGGTTCTATGTTCATTATATCTTTAGTCCTTCCCGTTGCTTGCCATTTATTGTAATCAATAATCCCAATAAAATTATCTAGTTTTAATTTAGGAGCTAATAATGCGCCTTCCCATATTGAACCTTCATTACATTCACCATCACTTAGTAAAGCATAAATATTAAAATCTTTTTTTTGAATTTTAGCAGAAATTGCCATCCCTATACCCATAGGGAAGCCATGGCCTAGCGAACCTGTGGCGGCCTCAATACCTTTAATAATTCCTGGTTTAGGGGGATGCTCATGTAAAAAGCTTCCATTTTCTCCAAATTCTTTAAGTTCACTTAATGAGAAGAAACCTTTTTCTGCTAAAACCTGAAACAAAACAGGCGCTGCATGCCCCTTACTTAGTAAAAAACGATCTCTATCAATATCTTCAAATTTTTCAGGATTTATTGATAGCTCTAAAAAATATAAATAAACTAAAATATCAACACAAGAAAGACATGATCCTAGATGAGGAATTTTTGCCTCGAAAGAAGTTATAACAGTTCTTTTCCTAATTAATAAAGAGATATCAGTAAGTTTTTTAAAAGTATTTTTTTCTAATCTTGTCATCATATTAATTTATATTTAAGCTTTTCATCCACTTAACCGTATAACAGCTATCCGTCTCAATTAATTCTCTTTTTTTATATTTTTGAATTATTTCATCAATAGCAGTAGAAACATCATATTGAGGAATAAATCCTGTTTTAAGCAGTTTAGTCGAATCTTGTCTATAAGATCTTGGATCATTAGAATCTGAGATAACTATCTCACAATCAACTTTTTCTTGTACCTTTTTCGCTATATCTAAAATACTTATATTCTCAAATCCTGCATTATAACAACCACTTTCAATAGATTTATCATTTAAAAAGTGCTTATAAACATTTGAAATATCTTTTATATGTATATTTGGTCTTGTTTGATTACCTCCAAAAACATTTATTTTTTTATATTTTAGAGCCTGAAAAGTTAACAAATTTACACTCACATCAAGTCTCATTCTTGGAGAAAAACCACAAACTGTTGCTGGCCTTATGCACTTGATATCAATCTTGTCTTTGTAAGATAGAAAAATTCTTTCAGCACACATTTTCGTTTTATTGTAAGTAGAAATTGGAACTAAAGTAAGATCCTCCGTAACATTTGTTTCTGACTTTATCCCATAAACGCTACCAGAGCTCGCATAAAGGATCTGACTTACACCCTCTCTCATAGCCTTATCAGCAATTTTATGGCTAGCTAAGACGTTTACTTCCCAACTTAAAGTGGGATTCAAATCAACTGCAGGATCATTAGCAATATTTGCTAAATGGATTATTGAATCAAATCCTTCAAATGAAAGAGTATCTATATTTCTAATGTCAGCTTCAACTTTTTTTAAATTTTTATTGTCTTCTAAATGATCACCAAACCAATTAGTGTCAATGCTAAGTATTTCATGTCCATCATCTAATAATTCAGGGATAAGATATGAACCCTTATATCCGCATCCGCCAGTTACAATAATTTTCATATTTTGTGAACATAATCCCAAGGCAACTTACATAATAAATCATAATTGCAATCAATCCAATTAATAGTTTCTTTTATTCCAGAAATCAAATCTATTTTCTCCTCCCATTTGAAAGCTTCTCTAATAGCATTGCTATTTAACAGATAGCTTTGATCTTTACCTAACCTTTCTTCAGAGATATCTACAATTTTACTAAAATTAACATCACACAATTCGCAAATTTTTTCTACTAAATTTCTAATAGATATTTCTTCTCTGTTAGACAAATGCCATGAGGTTCCTGGGGATGCATTAGTCATTATTTTTAAAGTAGCTTCTACAACATCGTCAATATGAATAAAGCAACGTGTAGAAAGTCCTCCGCCGTGGAGCTTCATTTTTTTCCCTGAAAGAGCACTCAAAATAGTTCTTGGTATTATCCTGTAGAGTTGCTGGCCCGGGCCATATACATTAGCGGCTCTGGTAAATGTAACAGGGAATTTATATGCTTGATAAAAACTTTGCAAGTGCAAATCACATGCAGCCCTACTAACTGCATAAGGGGTACTAGGAGAAAAATTAGTTTTTTCATCAATCCAACCCCTATCTGTACTTCCATACACCTCAGGAGTAGTGACATGTACATATTTTTCTAAATATTCCTTTTTTCTTAGCTCGTCATGAAGGGCAACTTGCGATACTACATTCGTTTTATACCAATGAGTTGGATTCATCCAACTTTCAGCGACCATTCCTTGTGCTGCAAAATTCACTATATATGAAGGTTCAAAAGTATCTATACTCCTAATAATTGAATCTAAATGTTGGTTGAGATCAAATTTCTTAAATATAAATATATTTTCAGAAATTTCATTTTTGTTTTTTATCCATCTATAAGGCAAAAAAATAGGCAACGGTTCCTCTGATCTGCTAATACCCATAACTTCGTATCCGTAATTTAAAGCTTTATCAACAAAATGTGATCCACTGAAGCTATTGCTGCCAATAACAACGAGCTTTTTTTCATGCATAGTAAATTATTTGAATTAAAAAACTTTAAATCCTGAAACAAAATCAATCAAAAGTGATCTGTTTATAGGTTGATTCCCCATGTTTTCAACAGCTATAGAAGCCATACAACAAGCAAGCGCGGCTGAATGCATGAATTTATTTTTTTTGCATAATGCAATTGCCATAATCGCTAATAATGAATCACCCGCGCCAGATACATCCAAAGGATTTACTGATAAAGTTGGGAATGATTGACTTACATGTTGACCTTGGGAAAGCTTATCATAGGCTATGAAACCTTGAGGACCTAACTTCATAATTAGCCTTTCACAGTTGGTATGGGAAATTAGTTTATTGCTAAGAATCTCCAATCCAGAATCTTTATCTTGAAGTGCAATTCTTGCTTCCCTTTCATTTGGGCACAAAAGGGAAAAATTATTGAACTTTGTAATCATTCCAATTTGACTACTACATTGAATATCACCGAAAATTTTTAAATTATGCTTCTTGGATAACTTTAAAATTTTTTTTATTATTTTTGGAGTTATCACGCCGTAAACGAAATCCGAAACAACAATTCCATCTACATTGGGTGCTATTTCTTCAAGTTTTTTAATTATTTGATTTTCTATCACACGATCTAATAAATGATCGTTTAGCCTACTAACTCTAAAAAGTTTTTGATTCTCAACTACATATCGTTTCTTAAATGTCGTAGGTCTTGAATTATCTACTATTAGATGACAATTTATTCCTTGATCAGTAAGTTCTTCTTTTAAAATATCTGCATACTTATCATTACCAACTACTGATAGAAAATTACATTTTGCTCCTAGTGCTTTTATATGAGAAGCAACTATAGATGCTCCCCCAACATAGTTTTTCTTCTGTAATTCTCTTACAACTAGTACAGGGGCTTCAGCACTCATTCCAATAGCTTCGCAACCAGCATATTGATCTAAAATGGCATCTCCAATAACTAGTAATTTCGTATCGTCCCAAGACTTAATAAGATCAAGTAATTCATCTAGTTTTATTTTTTGTCTTTGGCAAGATTGAATAAATTTATTTCTATTTTCTTGTAATAAATCATTTTTTGATTTTTCCAACAATGATGTACTTGCATATTGAACATCTCCAGCATAAAATTTTACTTTTCTCCCTTTCTTCTTCATTAACCTTATCGCCTTATTTATTTCTGGATCAGCACTTTTTTCAAACTCTTTCCCAAAAATCAATAATTTAGGATTAAGAGTTTCTACAGCTTTGCAAAGTGCATTTTCTTCATCATCTAATAAAAGGATTCCATTAATAAGTGCAAAAGCTGCAAGCCCATCTGCCCTCTCCAATTGCGAAAACTGATAAGATTTATTTTCACCTTTTTTTGTATCAGGTAAAAGAGCTATTACAAGATTTTCTCCTTGAGAGGCCGCATGTCTTAAATATCTTATATGCCCAGGATGCACCAAATCAAAATGACCATAAGCTAAGGTACAATCCGAAAAAGTTAATTTATCTCCATTTTTAAAGGTGGGGATTTTCATAAATTTATTATTATTCTCCCAGCAGTATTCCCCTCTTGCATTTCCTTAATAGCGTAATTTATCTCTTCAAGCTTAAATCTCTCTGTTACGAGTCCATTTATATTCCAGATACCATTGTTAAATAATTTTAAATACCTTGGAATATCTTCATTTGGAATTGATTCACCTCCATGAGAACCCTCAATTGATTTACCAAAATGCATAGGTAGAGAATGAATTTTGATATCAGAATTATGCCTTGGAACTCCTACTAATATTAACCTACCTTTTGCAGATAAAACTTCATAACCCATCTCAATAATTTCTTTTAATCCAGTATTATCAATAAAAACATTTAAAGAATTAGGATTCAAAATCTTATTAATTTCTTCTCTGAAGTTAGTTTTTCTTGAATTTATTAAATGTGAAGCTCCAAAATTTTTAGCCAATTTTAATTTTGAATCATATAAATCTACTGCAATTATTGGATATGCTGAAGAGAGTGATAAAGCTTGTATTATATTTAAACCTATTCCACCTGCCCCAAAAACGACTACAGATTCACCCATAAAGATCTTTGCATTATTTTCTACAACTCCAAAACCTGTCGTAATTGCACAACCAAATAAAGAAGATAATTCCATATCAGTCCCAAGAGGTACTACAGTGCATCTGTTCTCACTAACAACTGCGTGTCTATTAAATGTCGTCACCCATCCGGCATTAAGATTCTTTCCTCTCCAAGTATATTTTGGTGTTTCAGATTGCAAGCCTGATCCTTTTCTCCAATGTAGTACTACTTGATCTCCTACAGCCAAAGTTTTTACTCCGGGTCCTATGTCTAAAACTATCCCTGCCCCTTCGTGCCCTAAAAGATGTGGCAAGTAGTTATCTTTGCCTTTTGCACCTGTAATTTCTCCAATCTGAGATCCACATATACCGCTTGTACATACTTTTACTAGGACTTGACCAATTTCTAAAGAATTTGGAAGTTTTATTTTATCAACAACTAATTCTTGATTTTGCTTAACAAGAATAGCAGCATCGGTAAAATCGTTTAATTTTATCATTTGGATTAGTCGAAAAATATAAAAGAATAGTCACCGGTATAACCTGATTGTGAAAAAAGCCATTTCCATGATTCAGTGTTATGAAAAGCTTCACACGTTACTTGCCAATATAATAAATTTGTTTTTTGTTCCTCATTTGTATAACTTTCAACGCATAAATATTTATGTTTCTTACTTACTCTTTCCATCTCTTTTAATGCACAGTTTAAATCCGAGGCATGTAAGCAATGCAAAGTATTTATTGAAATAACCAGATCAAAATGGTCATCAGGATAGGGAAGATATGATGCATTACCTAATGTTAGAGAGTCCTTAATCTCATCCTTAGAATGTTCTAATGCATAATTGGAAATATCAATCCCTTTAACAGATATTCCCGGTAATAATTTTTTTAGATCATATAGTAAATATCCTTTTCCGCAGCCAATATCTAATATTCTTGAGTTGCAGTCTAATTTATAATGATCTATTAATTTGATTGCTACCTTTTCCCATCTACCCTCCATATATTTATAACCTCCATAACAAATTCTTCGATCTCCATCCCAATAATCAAAATCAAATTTTTTAGCTAAAACAGCAGCCTTTGACTTTGGATATTCTGTATCATTTACTCTTCCAAGGTAATCTCTTTTAGTACTTTTATGAAGCACACTCATAAAATCAATTTCTTGCATATTCTTAATTTAAAAGAGGTTTATTTTGAGTTAGCCATTGCATGCACATATGCCCAACAATTAATTGGGTATCTTCTGCTATTTGCATATCATTAACTTTAAAATGAATAGGCAGGTCAGCGATACTTAAACATTGCCCTCCATCATATCCAAGAATTGCGCAACTATAAACACCTAGATCTTTTGCCTCAGCAATAACATTACAAATATTTTTAGAATTTCCACTTCCAGATAATACTATAAGTAGATCATCAGCTTTGGCCTTGTTTAGCAATTGATGTGAATAAATATTTTCATAACCTATATCATTAGCAAGACAAGTTACAACTCCTACATTGGAAGGCAAAGCTTCTACTTTTAGACCTTTTACCACAGGTTTAGGGCCGCAAGCACCCACTCCATAATGAAAGTCATTTGCCATATGCAGTGCATTTGCGGCACTTCCCCCGTTCCCACAAATAAATAAGTTTTTTTCTTCTTTCCAAATCCTCAACAAATGTATAGCTAATTTCTCTATTTGATCAAAGATTTCTTCATTGAACAAATCATTAAGTTTATTAATATAATTTTTTGATTGCTTAGCAAAGATACTTTTTCTTTTATCCATATTGCTTAATTCGAATCATCTAATTTTTTAATTCGCCTTGCTTTCTCTAGGGATTCCAAAGTACCTATATCAATATAAGGCATATTTGTATGATAAGTATATATCTTACCTATAAGATTAGGAATAACTTCGGTGCTGAAATCCTTACTATTTTGATAATTTTCAATCAACCATTGTAAGAAATCATCCTCAAAAATATAAGCTGCTCCATTAGCAAGATTACCGGGAGGATTTTGAATCTTTTCATAAAAATTTTTAACAATCTTCTCTGAGTTAACCTCAACAATGCCACAAGAACTTGGATCTGAACAATTAAATGTGAGCATTGTAAGAAGGCAACCAGGTGGACGATTAAAATGTGCTTCAACAAAATTACTTAAATCAAGATTAGTGTAATTATCTGCGTGAATCATTAGTCCTACAGACTTAGAAAAAAACTCATAGTTTTCTATTAACGTACCTGCCGTACCAGATAAAACTTTTTCATAAACCTCATAAATCTTCATTTCTCTATATTTTTGCGTTAATAAGTACTGATGGACTTTTTCATGAAGATAATGAGTATTTATAAGTAATTTTTGAGTATTAATTTTTTCTAATGCATCAATCCAATTCTCCAATAAGGGTTTGTTATTAATAGAAACTAGACATTTGGGTATATTGAGGGTTAAAGGTCTTAATCTTGTTCCTAATCCAGCAGATAACAATAGAGCTCTTAAAGGCTTTTTAATCATTTATTTCAACAAGTATTTATTAATTATAAAATCTGCAAAGGCAAAACTTGCAGTAAATGCAGGAGAGATTGAATTAAGTATGTGAGTACTATTATCACCTTCTAGACATAAAAAATCCTTGATCATTTTTTTTGAATTCATATCAAATAATTGAGCTCTTAATCCAACTTTTTTACTTGGTTCAATATGACTATATTTGAGATTAGGAATTAATTCTTGAGCAGATTTCAAAAAAAACATAGGGAATCCCAAGAAAGCTTGCTCATTAACATATTTTCTAAATCCATCATTATCATGAAAATATTGTTGAGCCAAAAAAGAAAAATCATTTATTGCATTTTTGAACTCAATTTTCTCTAACATTTTATAATTCTCTCTCCCTAAAGCTGGCACTGCTGTAGGTCCAATATCTACAGAAGTATTTAAAGAATTTGGGGTAAAGTGAACACCCAGAAATGGTACATTCAAATCTGGCACTGGATATAGGTTTAAATTAATATTAAAAGGTGCATTTTCTCTTAATTTCCAATAAATTCCTTTAAAAGGAATAATTTTATAATTTAATCCAACTTCAAACTTTTGAGCTATTTTGTCAGCTTGAAGACCAGATGAATTTATAAAATGACCAAATTTTATCCTAGTATTGTCATTTACCAGTAACTCTGATGTCTTTTTATTTAAATGCCATTTTGTAACCGATTTAAATATTTTGACATCCTTATCTTCTAACAAATAAATCAATTTATTAATGACATCCAAAGGTTTGACAACTGCAGTAGCAGGACTCCATAATGCTCTTCCTGATGTAACATTTGCGTATGGAGCTAATCGATTTATTTCACTAGTATTTAAATACTCAATATATGCTCCATTTTTTTTTCCCCTTTCATAAAGAGTATCAAGTTGTTTATCAAGATTAACCTTTTGAGGAATAATTAACTTACCACACTTATTTATATTTAATTCATGGTTTTCCATCCATTGCTTCAATCTATTTGCACCTTCAATACATACTTCTGCTTTCAAAGAGTTGGGTTCATAATATATTCCCGCATGAAGTACTCCACTATTTCTGCCCGAGCTATGCAATCCTAATTGCCTCTCTTTATCAAGAATTATAATTTTTTTAGAAATTTTTCTTTCTATTAATTGATGTGCAATTGTCAATCCAACAATTCCGCCACCACAAATAAGAAAATCGCAATTAAATTTTTTCAAGTTACCTTATAAATAAGATCATCCAAGGGAAAACAGCTTAAATCATCTAAAGTATGCAAAATATTGTTTTTGTTAGATTTAGAAAAAAACCTTAAAACATTTTGCCTTTCTTTTCTTCCATGTCCAGTTAACACATGAACATATTTTTTTAACCCTGATTTGTACCCAGATAAAATATCTGTCAATCGATCCCCAATAATTATTGATTCCTCCAAATTCAAATTAAATTCTATAACTGCTTCCATTATCATGTTTGGATTTGGTTTTCTCCAGCTTTCTTTCTCTAAATCATCAGTTGGTTTATTACTATTGGCATAAATACCATCAATGTTGCATGGCCTTCCTAACATCTCCAACATATGATGAGTTACTTTTTCATAATCCTCCCAAGTATAAAATCCTCTTCCTATACCTGATTGATTTGTGATGACAATGTTTGCCCATCCAAAGCTTTTAGAAAAAGATAACAATTCTTTAATTCCCGATAATATTTTTACATCTTTCGGATCTGAGATATAATTGACATCATCAATTATTACTCCATCTCTATCGAGAAAAATTGCTGGTCTTGAAAATTCAAGATCATTACTAGAGGAATTTAAAGAAATAAAATGATTGAAATTATTAATTTTGACTTTCTCAAAAAAATTAATCTTATCCATTGAATATTTCCCTTCTTATTAATTTGCCATCTTTTATTTCAAAAACTCTATTACAAAATTTAAGAGTATTTAGTCTATGTGCGATTACTATTATGGTAACTTCTGAACCCAAGTAATTAAAGGCATTCATAATTTTATTTTCAGTAACTTCATCTAGCGCACTAGTAGCTTCATCAAGAAATATGACATTTTGATTTTTGTATAATGCTCTTGCTATACCTATCCTTTGTCTTTGGCCTCCACTTAACCTTACCCCTCTTTCACCTACTAGAGTATTTAATCCTTTAAATGAGTTTTGTATAAAATCATTTATCTGAGCTTTTGAAGCTACTTCTTGAATTTTTTGAAAATCAATATTTTCTTTTTTAAAACCAAAAGCAATATTTTCAGCTATTGAAGAATCTGATAAGAAAATGTTTTGAGGAACATGCATAAATAAATTTTGCCATAATTTCTTAATCCGATATGATTTACTACCAAATAAACTTGCATCATCAATTAATATACTTCCCGAGGTTGGCTCTATTAATCCCATGATCAGATCAAGGAGCGTACTTTTTCCGCTGCCAGTTTTTCCTATAAAACCAATTTTCTCTCCTTTTTGTATTTTTAAACTCACATTATCTAAAATTAGAGGGCCATCCTTGTCATATTTGAAGCATAAATTCCTCAATTCTAAATTTTTTTTAAATTTGATTGATTTAAGAATTTTCTTATCTTTTCTTATTTTATCTGGAGGATTTTCTAAAATTTCAATAAGATTAACAAGTCTTGATTTAGCTAACCTTGGTAAAGTAATACCTTCATAAATTCTTTGCGCAAAGGGCAATAATCTTATTCCACTAAAAGTAAGTGCTCCTAATATGGTTATCGCATCTTTTGAGTTAGCAAAGGAAACTAAATAATACCCACTGCAAGCAACAATAATTATTGCTATGGGCTCAATAATTAATTTCGGTAAAATACTTAAAAAATTCCCAAAAGAATCTTCCTTCCTAAAAGTTTTATCGTCTACTGAAAACTTTTTAATAAAATATTCCTGATTATTTGAGAGGATAACATCTCTTATTCCACCAATACTTTCTTGTACTAACTTAATTAGGTTTTGACTTATAATTGCATTAATAACACTAAGTTTTCTAATCTTAATTGCAGAAATTTTTACAAATAAAATATAAAATAATAATATAATAAATATACTATTGAAAGTCATACTAAAATTAATAACTAATAGAGTTATTAACATTATTAAAGATATAACTAATGCCGAAAATAATTGAAAAGTCGGATTAATTACATAGGATATTATTTCATTAATATTTTTGGCTATTATTGTTACTAACTTATTGCTATTGGTCACTAAATGATATGAATATGGCCTATAAAGCGAGTATTTGTAAGCTATTATACTTAAATCAGAGCCAATTAAAGAAGACAATCTGTATGTATAATAGTTAAAAATAATCCTTGTTATAGCTGAAAAAATGTTTGCTACTAAGAAAATAACTGTAAGTATTAGAAGTAAATTATTACCTATTTTAAAATCAAATAAATTAATGATATTCTGAATTATTTGATTTTCTAAAAAAGAATCAGGGTTAGTTAATACAGCCAAAAAAGGGACCAAAGAATAGATGCTTATAAATTCAGATATACTGGCAAAAATTACAAGTATAATTAATAACTTTATTTGTCTTTTTCTTATACTACTAAGATATTTCCAAATTAATCCGATGAGGTAAAAAATATTTTTATTATTAAGAGAATCATTCATAATATTTTTATCAATTATTTATCTGTAAATTAACTTAAAACAAAGAAAGTTCTCAAGGCCTTATTGGATTTAACTCAAGAGGTACAATACCTTTTAAATCTAAAATAATATGTTCTTCATTGCATAAAGACTTCCAATTATCATAATCAAATGCAATGAAATCATCATGGGCGACTGCTACAACAATAATTGAATACTTTTTATTTGATCCTAGTTCTTTATGAATTTCAATATCATAATAATCCTTCGCATTTTCTTTATCTGCAAAAGGATCAAATATATCCACTTTAATACTATGCTGCTTAAATGCTCTTACCATATCAATGACCTTAGTATTTCTAATATCAGGGCAATTTTCTTTAAATGTAAAGCCAAGGATTAATGCATTACTTGAAACTATTTTCATACCTCTTTTTACCATTTCTAGAATAATCTGTTCTACATACCAAGTCGCCATCCCATCATTTATTTTTCTTCCAGCCAGTACAACTTCAGGGGAATATCCAACTTGTTCAGATTTGAAAGTTAAATAATAAGGATCAACTCCAATACAATGCCCACCAACCAATCCAGGAACAAAGGGTATGAAATTCCATTTTGTCTTTGCTGCCTCTAAAACTTGCAAAGTATCAATATCTAATTTTCGGAAAACTATTGATAATTCATTTATCAATGCAATATTTAAATCCCTCTGTGTATTTTCAATTACTTTCGCAGCCTCAGCAACTTTTATAGTTTTTGTTTTATAAGTTCCAGCATCAATAATTGATGAATAAAGAGAATCAACCCATTCTGCAACTTTTTCATTATTACCACTTGTAACTTTAGTAATTGAATTTAATTTATGTTTATCATCTCCAGGATTAATTCTTTCTGGACTATAACCAAATCCAAAGGACTTAATATTTTCTAATTTATCATAAACTGATAATCCTGAATTTAATTTTATAATTGGTATACAAATTTCTTCTGTAGCACCAGGGAATACAGTGCTCTCAAAAATTACTACAGGAGAAACTAAAGATATATTTCTTTTTAATGCGATTCCTACAAATTTGCAAGCTTTTTTAAGAGCACTAAGTTCAGGCTTTTTAGCATCATCTATTGGAGTAGGTACAGTAATTATAAAAACTTCAGCTAAATCTAAATCAGCGATATCATTTGTGAATTCTAGATTATCTAATTTTTTTATTTTAGAAAGATCACATTCATTGGTTTTGTCAATTCCATTGTCTAATTCATGTATCCTTTTTTGACTAATATCGAAACCAATTATTTTTCTATTTAATTTCTTTTTCTTGATACAAGAGTATTTTTTTCTTGCAAATTCTAATGCTAAAGGTAGTCCTACATAGCCTAACCCAATGATAGCAATAGTACATTTTTCATTATCTGGCAGTTTAAAACTCATTAAAGACTAAATATTATAAAAACTTTTATACCACTCAACAAAATTTCTTATGCCCTCATTTATTGAAGTCTTTGGCTTAAAATCAATCCAGTTTTCCAAAAGTTTAGTATCAGCATGAGTAGCTGGAACATCTCCAGGTTGTATTGGCTCAAAATTCTTGATTGCTTTTATTCCGATAGCATCCTCAATAGCTTTTATAAAGTTCATTAATTTTACGGGATTTGAGTTTCCGATGTTGAATATTTTATGTGGAGCCCAACTTGAGGCGGCATTCGGATTTGATTTATTAAAATTTAAATTATCTCCAGGAGGCTTGTTAATAACACGTATAACACTCTCAATAATATCATCAATATAAGTAAAGTCTCTAATCATATTCCCTTCATTAAATACCTTAATTGGTTTTGACTCGAATATTGCTTTTGTAAATAAAAATAGTGCCATATCAGGCCTCCCCCAAGGACCATACACTGTAAAAAACCGTAATCCAGTTGATGGAATTCCATAGAGATGACTATAAGAATGTGCTATTAATTCATTTGCTTTTTTTGTGGCGGCATATAAACTAACTGGATGATCAACATTTTGCATTTCTGAAAATGGCATGTTTATATTCCCACCATAAACTGAACTACTACTTGCATATACTAAATGTTCAACTTTATGTTTTCTACAAGACTCCAAAATATTTAAAAAACCTACTAAATTTGAATTTATATAAGCATCAGGATTTTCCAAAGAGTATCTAACGCCAGCTTGAGCTGCCAAATTAACTACTTTTTTAGGCTTGAATTCTTGAAAAATATTCTCTATTGATTGCTTATCTTCCAAATATACTTTTTTAAATACAAACAAATCTTGAAAACTAGATAATATTTCTAAACGAGCCTTTTTTAGAGAAACATCATAATAATTATTTACACAATCTATTCCAATAACAGTATCCCCATTATTCAATAAAGTCCTACATAAATGAAATCCAATAAATCCAGCTGCTCCAGTAACAATTATTGTCATTAATTAAAATCTTATAGTTTAGAAATTATTATCCAAATTTTATTATCTTTAAAAAAGAAATTATAATAAAAAAATTTTTGCTTAATAATATGTATCTAAGCACTAAATTTTTTTAAGGATCTAGAAATTCATCGGATCAATAAGTTAACTTATCTTTTATGCCAAGAAAGAAGAAATTCTTATAAGGTAACCAATCGCTAGAATGACTTGAGAAACCTAACCAAACTATTAAAGTTAAAAAATAAAATCCCACAAAAAACAAACGCCATGATTGCCTTGGAATATTAAACAACTTATTTTCAACAAATCTATCTGACAAAATAATTTGAACTGGATAAAGGTATAGAGATAGCCTATATATGACGGCAGAAGATTGAGATAATATTGTAAAAAAAGATAGAAAAATCAATCCAAAAACATTTATTGATAAAGTATTCAATAAACTTCTTTCAATATTAGTAAAAGGCATTTTTAATTGATTCATGAAAAATACTAAGGCATAAGAGAATAGGATGCCCCCTTTAACAATGAATCCTCCCGCGTTATAGTTTTTAGTAAAGTAATAAGTATAAGTTTTTTGAAAGAAGTCTAAAAAGAAAAAGCTAACCACAAAATATGAAAAGATTAATATAAATATCATAGAAATAAAAGCCTTTTTATTCCTAAAGTTAACGACCCTTTCTACAAGCGGTATTGTCAATAAGAAAACCGCAGAAGCATGAAATAGAATACAAGCAGCTAAAAAAGCAAAATAAAGTTTATAATTTCCTTTAAGATAAAAAGTTAGTGCAATTAACTCTACTCCAATAGCGGCAGACTGATTAACATAATTCATCCCAACAACAATTACTAAATAAGGATAAGAAATTAATATTCCTAAAAAAGGGTATTTAAGGTTACTGCAAAAGAAAACTAATCCAATAGAAAAAACAATTGCATTCAAAACATTCAATCCAAATATTCCTGTATTTGTAATATTTGTTATCCATAAAAACAAAGCATAAGCTGGCTCTTTAAATTTGCTAGAAAGCTCAGCAAAAGTTTTTTCTTTTTCAAGAATTGTATGTATAAAGTAATTTGTCCAATCAGAACCAACTTCGAATCTTAGGCCTATAAAAACAGTTAAAATAAGTACTAAAAATAAAAATATATACTTATCAATCCTTTGCCTCTCCCTAACTGAAAATAGGGACAAAAATATCATTGGTAAGACGTAAAACATTGAAAATTTACTTTTTTTCAATATAAATCTTTTATAGTTTTAGACCATATAAAATTAAGTTTCTACATAATTCCCTAAAAAAAATAAACTTTATTAAACTACAATCATTAAAAACCTATTTAGATTATTTAATGAAATTAGATTTAATTAAATCAATTAAATTAATATTTATCTTTTTTTTAATAATAACTTCAAAGTACTTTTTTAGTTCTATAAATGTAAAAAAAGATCTTTCAGAAGAGGATATTCGTGCGATCAAAATGTTAAATGTTGATAAGCAATGTAAAAAAATATCTGATTATAAAAGTGAAATTGAATGCATAAAAACGATACAAATTGCACAAAAGAATCTAGTTAATTCTGAAAAATGTAGAACAGGGTTGATCGATGTTGAACCAATTAATTTTATAAATTATAACTTTGGTTGTTGTTATGATAGAGCAAGATTTATTGAAAAGACTCTTACATATTACGGATTCGAAAGCAGAAGAATCTTTTTATTAGCAACTGATAAATATGGTATTTTTTCAGCAATTGTTCCTAAGCAGGATAGCCATGCAGTATCAGAAGCAAAAACTTCAAAAGGTTGGATAGGTGTAGAGACCATAGAGCCATTCTTTGTATTAAATGACGAAGATAATAATCCTTTAACTTTTCGCAAAGCTTTAAAAGAAAAATACAATTTTCCAAAAAAAATATATGATAACTTCTACTATAGAAATCCTATGAGTATAAATGGTTTATATTCTAGACATGGCAAATTTCACAATCCCTATATTCCTTTACCTGAAATTAATTTTAAAGATTTTGCTTATAACTTTAATATTCTAAATTTAATTTTAGTAAATAAATAACTTATAGAAAAGTAAATCAACTAAAGTTATTAATAAGATAATGAATAAATTTTTTTTATTAAAAAATGGATAAATTTCCTAAAGTCGGAATTTTAGACTATGGCACAGGAAACATAGCTTCGTTATTTAAAGCTTTAAAAACTATAGGTTCTTCACCATATTTAGTTACTGATAAAACAAAATTAAAACAATCAAAAAGTTTAATTCTTCCAGGTGTTGGGCATTTTGGAGAAGCAATAAAATCCTTAAAAAAAAATGAAATGATAGAGAATTTGAATTATCTAGTTTCATCAGGCGTGCCAATTTTGGGCATTTGCCTAGGTTTTCAATTGCTTACAAACTCAAGTGAAGAATCACCGGAAGAAAATGGTTTAGGAATTTTTCCAATGAAAACAATTAAAATCAATCCTTGTAACAAAACAAAAATTAAAGTTCCTCATATGGGTTGGAATTCAATAGAAAATATAAATAAACAATTAAAACTATTCAGAAATATTAAATTTCAAAATCAATTATTTTTTTTTAGTAATGGATATGGAATAAGAAAAAATCACTCTAATATAATCAATACAGCTAACTATTTGCATGAAATTGAATGGGTTGCCATCGCAGAAAAAAGAAATGTTTTTGGAGTACAATTTCATCCTGAAAAAAGCAGATCCCAAGGACTTACTCTTTTAAAAAATTTTTTATCCATTTCCTAGGTCTAGTTAGAATGCTTAGAAAACGATTAATTGTCTCACTTTTAATAGATAATGAAAGGCATCTAGTAAATACAGTAAATTTCACAAAAAGGCATTATATTGGTGATCCACTAAATGCTTCATATATCTTTAGTGATTATGAAGTAGATGAATTATTGGTTTTAGATATTGATGCCGCAACAAATAATAGATGCATACCATACGCATTTGTCCAAGCCCTATCGAACTTTACGACTGTTCCTCTTTCTGTAGGAGGAGGAATTAAAAATTCTAGAGAAATAAAAGATCTACTATCTTTGGGAGTAGAAAAAGTAGTAATAGGAGAAAACTTAAACGATAATTTTAACTTCCTTAGAGAGGCATCAAGTAAGTTTGGATCTTCCTCAATTACGGCAATTTTGAATGTAAAAAAATCGCAAGATGGCACTTATAACTTTTTCAGCGGAAAGAAAAAAATTCCTAATAACGACATAATTAAAGTTGCTTGTAAATGTCAAGATGCTGGAGCTGGAGAATTAATCATAAATAATATAGATAGAGATGGCAAAAAAAATGGTTATGATATTGATCTAATGAGTAGATTAAACTCAAAATTAAAAATCCCCCTTGTTGCTTTAGGAGGATGTGGGAATACTAACGATATCAAAGAGTTAATAAATAAAACTAATATTTCCGGAATTGCTTGTTCAACATTGTTTGTTTATGCTACAAACACGAAAAATGTTTTGCTGAAATACGGAGAAATTAAAGAAAAAATTGAAGATAATCTTACTTAATAATCTCTTATGACAACATCAGCCCCCAAGAGAAAATATCAAATTTGCAATAGATGCGTAATGGATACCAGTGATCCTTGGATTATGTTTGATGATCAAGGTAATTGTAATCACTGTAATTATTTCTTACAAAAAAAAGTTAAAAATTTAAAAAATAATCGTTCAAATCGTGAGAATTTAAAAAAAGTATTTGATAAAATAAAAGAAAATAATTCCAACTCTAAAAGCCATGACGTTTTGATTGGAATAAGTGGAGGTACAGATAGTTCATCAGTTCTTTTATTAGCCCAAGAAGCCGGATTAAAGATACTCGCTGTGCATTTAGATAATGGTTGGGACACTCCAGTTTCAATTAGAAATATAAATAAATTGGTCTCTTTAAAAGGAGTGGATTACGAATGCGATGTACTAAATTGGAATAATTTTAAGTTACTACAAAGAATATTTATAGAATCCGGATTGCCAGATATTGAGCTCCCAACTGACAGCGCGATCCTATCAATTCAAAGTAGATTTGCTGCTAAATATAAAATAAAAACAATATTAACAGGAGGTAATATATCTAATGAGGGTATCTTACCTGCAGCTTGGATGTATAACGTCAAAGATACTTTATTTGCGGAATCTGTTATTGCGAGAGCAGGGTATTCAAAATCTTTATTCAAACCAGTAAAATTTGGTTTTCGAGATGAATTGAAGCATAGATTCATTCACAAAATAAATACGATTCATCCCTTAAATCACATTTATTATGATAAAGAGTTAGCTAAGGAGGAACTAAGACTGAAAATTGGATGGGAAAGTCCAGTTGGGAAACATTGTGAATCAACTTACACAAGATTCTGTCAGTTAATTTACCAGCCTAAAAGAAATAAGTTTGACTATAGAAGAGCTCATTTATCAACTGATATTTTGCAAAAAAGAATTAGCAGAAATAATGCTCTTAAAATTTTAAAAGAAAATCCTTGGGAATCAATAAATGTTGAAAACGAATTAGAATTCATAGCATATAAATTGGGATATAGTGTAAATGACTTAAAGGAAATAATGAAAATGCCTTTAAAATGGTATTCTGATTTTCCAAATAGAAAAAAGTTTTTAGGTATTTCATATGACATATATAGATTTTTATCAGGTAAAAAGAAACTTGCTCAATTTTAATTTGATGATATTTAATCAATAGTTTAGGATTTATTTAAATATAAATTTTCTAAATAAATTAGAATAAAGGACTAATCACAATAATATCTTTAAAGGGAAAATTATATATTTCTTATCTTGAAAAATTTTTAAAATATTTTCACAGAAGTTTAATACTTAAAAAGCTAATATATAATTAGATAATTTTGATAAGGAGAAAAAAATAAATATATGTCTATTACTTTCAAAATCTTAAAAACTAACGAACTTGAAAATTCAGATTTAAATGATTTAGCAAAGCTTTTCAAGGATTCTTTTAATAAAAAAGTATCTCAGAAGTTACTTCTTAAAAAATATTTAACTACATATAAGGGTTACTCTTATCATGGTTTATTTTATGACGATAGCAATGACATTATTGTAGGAGCTTATACTTTTATTCCAAAAAAATTCAAATACAAAAGAAAAGAAGTAATTGGATTACATCTTCAAGATACATGCTTCCCTTATGAAGGGATTGTAAATCCATTCTCAATAAAGAAAGGGGTTTTTAAATCACTAGATTCAGTCAAAAAAGATATAAAAGAATTATCTTTTTTATACGGTTTTCCAAACAAAAAAATTGAATCTTTATGGATCAAATTATTGAAGTGGCAATATGTGAATACTGTATATACTTGTATTGATCTATTTCCTATAGTAAGTTTTCTAACAAACTTAAAAATAAAAAAATTTAATACAAGAAATGTAGTTATCACTGATATTGATGAAGAACAAATTAAATCAAGGCTTAATTGCTTTAAAAGTTTTCATCACAAAATAAATGAAAACTCATTCTTGGCTTTATGGCAAATACATAAATTTATTCCAATTCAAGTCATAGATAATTTAAACGTTTATCATGATAAAAAAAATAGTACTAAATTAATAACTTTTTTACTAAGGCTTTTAATTCCCAGCGTATCTTCTTTTAGAAATAAAAAAAATAAGAAATTTTGGCAGTTAAATTTTAAAATGCCAAAATTCCCAGTATATGTTCTTCTTCTCGGAGATGAAATTAAAGATCAGACTATTAACTTTAGTACTTCTTTTATTTGGAATGATGTGCCATAAATATATTTTTTTTCAGACTAAAATTTTAAATGGGACTTAAAAGTTAATTTTAAAAACAATTTATTAAAAATTATATAATCTAAAACGAAGACTTAAATACAATATACTTCTGAGTTATGTAAGAAAAGGCAGCTAAAAAAGGCATAACTATAAATGCAGATAAATTTTTATTAATGTTATATGAATGAACTAAAGAAGTTCCAAAAGTATTCAAAAACCAATTTATTATTGAAAGAAGAACAAACTTTTGAAAATAAGAATTTTTAAATTTATATACACCAAAAACATTCCTCCCATAAAAAAAATAACCAAGCGGAACATAAAAGCAATTACTAATAAATACAGACCAAGATATGGGGAAAAACAAAAGTGAAACATGTAATAATATTTGGGTTGTAGACCAAACTATTACTGCATTTTTTAAAAATCTTACTTTTTGATTAGAAAAAAAATATTTAATTTTCACAATAAATTTTTGTACATATTTATTTGTTATGTCTTTCTTTAAAAAAATCAAGTACGATTTTAAATATTTTCTCATTATTTATATTTTCCTTCATTGTAATATTTGAATAATAAGCTTTACCAAAAGGTATATGAGCTCCTGTTCTTTCACCTAACAAAGAGAAATGTTCATAAAAATCATATGTTTTATCCAAAATGCAGAACTTTGTTCCTTTATCTAAAGCTTTAAAATAATCAAATTGATAAAATAATTTTAATTGCTGAGTTTCATAAGTAACTATATGAAATAATCTTTCTCCATTTATTGAAGCTAATTCAAGTAATTTGAGTGCATGATCTTTATCTTCTTTATTTTTAAAGAAGATATGGCTTTCGTTCGTCATACATTGCTCTAAGGACAAATATTTTATTTTCAATGTATCCAAAAATTTTTCGGGATCAATCTGCCGGTAAATGCAGTATTTTTTTCCATCTACATTTTTTTGTCCTAAAGCATTTAGAACAATTAATGCTTCATCATCCTTTAATTGTCTAAAAATCATACCTAGAATATTATCTACTATTTTCAAAGTCATCAAAAGATCTTTTTCTATAACATCTTTCTTCCAAACTTCATGTTGAGCATGAGCTAAACAATTAAGAAAAATAATGCAAAAATTTGGATCAAATTTCCTCTTATATTTAAGGAATACCTTTGTGGATATTAAATCAAATAATGAGAATAAGAGGTTTCCATTTAAACCAATTTTTAATATTAATCTTAATGATATAAAAATTTCATTTACTAATTCTGATAATTTAAATTGAAAAAAAATAAAATAAACAAGCCTCAGAGAATTTTTTAGAAGTCTTATTAAAGGCAAGGATAAATAATTTTTAGAATAAAATCTTGGTAAAGCCAAAAAATTATTTAATTTTTCTGGTTTAGCTTTCTGTGAATATGTCCATGGATCAGGAAGAAAAAAATTACAATTTTTTGCATTATTTATAGAAGCATTCATAGCTCCCCAGATACCTGAGGAAAAACCTCTTCTTCCCACCTCTTCCCAAATCTGCGGATGTTTTAAATTTGACACATCACCTAGATGATCTACTTTATGCAATTTATGAGGTACCCCAGTATGAATAGATACCCATTGCACCCAAGGATCAAGACCATGATGCTCTCTATCATCCTGACTTTTTGTATTTATATTTTTAAAGTTTAATAATTTTTCGATATTTTTTAACTTATGCAAATGTGCTGCATTAAGCAAAAGTTTATCATTAAACTCATTCAACTCTATAATTGTTAATCTCTTTTTATTCAAAACAAAGAATTTAAAATAATAAATTATTAAATATTAAGAAATTTTCCATAGAAAAGTAATTATTTATTTTTTTTAAAAAGAAAAATATAAATATTTTCATAATTTAGAATCAATATTAAATTGAGCGCAACTTCCTGAAAAGAGGTCTTTGGGAGGCATCATAATAAATAAAATTTATTCCAAAATTTGAGGAAATTAATAAAAATGCAAGAAATAATGTTTGTATACCTGATGGGGTTTCTAGAGTATTTAATAGAGCGTAGAAGTAACTTATACCAGCCAACATAATAGCAGCCATACCAAATAAAAACGAAATGATAAAACTTATGCTGCCTGGATTAAAGTCATAAAGAAAATAATGATAAAAAATTCTTTTTATAAAAATCAAAATATGTTTAAAGAAAAAATTTGGTATTTCGAAAATTGGATACATATTTGATACTTCTTCACCATAAATTGCATTCATTGGAATTTCATGTATTAGTATCTCATTAATAGAACATCTAAAAAGCAAATCAGTCTCAAAAAAATATCTATTATCAATTTTTCTTAAATCTATATTCTTAATTATATCTGATCTAAAAGCAATAAATCCATTAGTTGGATCAAATAATTCCCAATAACCAGTAGAAAGTTTAGTCAAGAAGCTTAGAAAAACATTTCCAACAAGTCTTAAGGCAGGCATTTTCTTAACAATGTTTGAATCTCGAAAACGATTTCCTTTAGAAAAATAAAAATTTTTTTCTTTTATAGGATTGATAAGATTTGGAATTAATTCAGGAGGCATTTGCCCATCAGAGTCTATTTTCACAATAATATCTGCTTTAATCTTTAGGGCATGAATAATACCTGTCTTCAGAGCACCACCTACTCCTAAATTTTTTTGATGCCTTATTACATAAATATTTTTATTTTCTATTTCAGATTCAATTTTATCACCTGTATTAAAAGGACAACAATCATCTACGCATATCACTTTATTGACATAATTAAGACATTTTGAGGCTATTAAAGGAGCTTTGTCCGGAGTCTTGTAACAAGGAATTATTGCGACTGTTAACATAAATTTAGATCTTATATTATTTAGATAGCATCAATAAAAAAAAATATACAATTTTAAATTAAAGTTTCATATATTGTATAAAAAAACTAAAACTTATCTTTTAATTCATAGTAATTTCGCCAAAGATTAATTGAGTAAAAAGACCATATCAAAATAAAAGGGACAACAATAGTTAACATTCGTGCATATGCAGAAACTAATGAAGATAATGCTATATAAATAAATATAAAAACCATACAAAAGATCATTTCGCTTGGGTATTTATTAATCTTTTTAAAGCTTATTAAGCAAGAAAATAAAATCATTGAAAATAAAATTGAATTTGGAATTAAACGTAATATTGTTATATCTCTTTGATAAAAATAACTACTTGGTATGTTGTAAAAAAGTCTGCTTACATTATTTATGATATTCCTTGCATACTTTATAGGATATTGTTTAATATTTGAGATTGCTTTTTGCGTCAATTTTTGATTTTTCTCTACCATATTTAAATTTTCTATACTTCTGAAAAATTCACCATGATTTTTTTCAATTAAGTAACTATTGCAGTTAGGCCCACTATTTTCTAAAGATTGACAGTTTGAATTGAATTGGTCATTATTCCAATCTCCCATTTCTCCTTTGTATGGAGTAGACATCCAATATAAGCTTTCGCCTGAAATATTTGAGAAAAATAAAATTTTGCCTGTTTTACCAAAAGTATAACTTTGGTAAGGTAAAGTCATCGAAAAAGCTAATATTAAGGATAAAAATATAGGAAAAAATTTTCTATCAAACAACAACCAAATACTTATTAAAATAAATAAAAGAATTACTACATAAACAAAAATAGGCTTTGTCAATAACAATAATCCCAAAACAAAACCTATTTTTAAAGAATTTAAGGCGTCTTTTTTAATTTTTTTTCTGCAAATGAGATAAAAAATTGAAATTATTAAAAAAGACGCGAAAGGCTCTGTAAGTGCAGTAAAAAGCTGTTGGAATTTGATGTAGTATAGCCCCCAAATTATAGTTATGAAAAAAGATATCTTTCTTGATAGAAATATTTTTGAAGTTAAATAAGTTATTACTATTGTGAAAGATCCAAGAACAATATTAAAAAAAACTATTGATCTCCTTCCAAAATCCAAAAGTAAAAAAGGCGCAATTACCAAAGAAAAGCCTGGAGAGACTAATCTATCTTTAAAAGGATCTTGATAAATCCCTTTAAAAATATTTTTTGCATTTGCAAAATATGCGCATTCATCACTTACGCAATAATTTGGAATTTTCTCCCAAAAAACTCCAATAATAAAAAATACAGAGTAAAGAGTTAAAAAAGAGAAAAATATTATTAAACAATATTTATAATTATTCTTATTATTAGTATTAGAAATTAATTCTGAACTCATATTAAAAATGCAATAATTCCATTATAGACATTTCCTTATAATTGGATAAGCCTTTGATAATGATTCAAAAAAACTTTTAAAGTCTAGATATTAGATTTTATGATTTTGATTTTTTATTTAAATAATTTAATTGAGAAATATCTTTAAAAATTTTTATAAAACAATTTATTTTAATTATTTTTGAAATTTTGAACTACTTTGCTTAGTTTTACATTTCAAAATCATATAAAAAATTTTTTTAACACTTAGTTCAAAATTTAATAAATTTAAATCTTCCTTATAAATATGAGATTATGAGTGGTAGTATTAGTTAAATTTTATCTTAAGATGATTTATAAAATAATTTCAAGAAAAATTATAACCGCAATCAATATTTTTAAGGAAGGGAACTTTAATCATTTTTTTAGATATTTGAAATTAAAAATTCAAAAGCCAAATAATTCATCTTATCTTAGTGAGATTCATAAAGTAGTAATAAAAGAAATTGATGATCACCATCTGAGCATTTCAAGAGAACTGGCAAAGGCAGTTTCTTATACATATATGATGGGAGTTAAAGGAGACATAGCTGAATTTGGGACAATGACAGGATACTCAGCTGTTGCATTAGCTACTGCTGTAAATCTAAGAGATTTTGAATATAGAAACGATAAAAGAGGAAATAAAAATTTGCATTTCTTTGACAGTTTTGAAGGATTACCTGAAGCAACAAATGATATTGACAAAAATTCTCCTCATGTTCTTGATGGGATTTGGAGCAAAGGTACTTGCAAAGGACTTTCAAAAAAAGAATTCGAAAATCAAATATGCAAATACATAAGTAGAAAAAAATTTTTTGTTTACAAAGGTTGGTTTAAAGATACTGTCTCATTAATAAATGATGAATCATGTTTTTCTCTTGTCCACATAGATGGTGACCTTTACGAATCTGCAATAGATGTTCTTGATCCCCTTTTTAAAAGGAAAATAATATCAAAAGGGGCGATTATATTATTTGATGATTGGAACTGCAATGCTTCTAATCCTAACTTAGGAGAAAAAAGAGCTTTCAGAGAAATAATTGATAAATATGATGTTGAGTACACTGATGAAGGTGGATACTCAGCTAGCGCTCATAAATTTATAATTCATAACTATAAATAGTTCCTACTTAAAATTTTTTAAAATTAAGATTAATAAATTGATTTAAAATGCGTACCAGTTTCTTAAAAATTATTCTAACAAATAGTGCATTTTTTTTTCTTTTTATTTTTTTATCTGAATTATTTTTAGGAAATTGGTTAAAGATTTCTCCTGTTCAAACAATTCCCAATGCTTTATATAAAGTTAGTGAAAAGTATGATGGAAGCCATTTATATAATTTAAAAGAACCATTTATCATAAATTATTCAAGAAATAAAGATGGATATAGAATCTCAGGATCAAGCAATAATAAAAAAAACATTTTAACCATAGGGGGGTCAACTACTGATCAAAGATATGTAAGTGATGGGGAAACTTTTCAAGACTATATTTATAAATATCTAAAAGGAGAATTTAATATAATAAATGGAGGTGTAGACGGACAAAGTACTTTAGGGCACATTTATTCAATAGAAAGATGGCATTCAAAAACTCTAAATAAAAAGAATATAGATACCATCCTTTTTCTAATAGGTGTGAATGACATTAAATTTGTTTCATCCGAACAAAATAAACTTTATATCAACATGGATGATTTAAGTATAGTTTCAAGAATTAGATTTTTTATTTCTAATAGATCTTTTATTTATAAAAAATTAAAAACCTTAAAAAACAAATTTACATTATCTAACGATAAAGTAAAAAAATTAGAGATTGGACATGGTGCTAAATTAAATTACATTAATAATAATCAATTAAAAGAATACATAACTTTAGAAAAATACAATGATAATTCAACTAATTACTATTATTATTTATTTAAAAAACTATTATTAACCACAAAAGAAATTTTTCCAAAAGCAAAAATTTTAGTTGTACAGCAACAAGACCCAAAATGTAAATTTAATAATCAATTAGAATTTGTCCCAACAATTAATAATTATGAATTGGCAGGAAAATCTTGGGACAAGCAAGATGTAATTTCTTATTGTCAATCATTAGGAAACATTTTTAGAATTCAAGAAAATGTTTTAAATGAATCAGACAATTTTAAAAATGTAACGAAAGTAAGGATGTTCATTGATTATCCAGTACCAAAAAATGGTTTCTATGATGGGTTACACACAAATAAAATTGGCTCAAAATTTATTGCAGATTATCTTTTCAAATTTATTAAAGAATAAACTTCATAGATTTCTATAATATAGAATTTATACTCTTAACAAAATTTTTTTTGAAATCATTTTTAAATTTAATTTAAAAATATAGCTCTAAATTTATAACTCTTTTAAAAAAAGACTAAACAAAGACTTAATGATTTTAATAAGAATTTATTTATAAAATTATTTTCATAATTTTAATTTTTAATGATTTTATAAAATATTAAAATATTTACAAGAAAAATTATTTGTGATATTTTGTATATGATTTATGATTAAGCTTTGTCTGTTTATATCTTAGGTATATCTTGTTATTATCATGATAGTGCGGCTACATTATTAAAAGACGGAGAAATAATATCAGCTGCACAAGAAGAAAGATTTTCCAGAATTAAGCACGATCCAGGGTTCCCAATTAACGCTATAAAATTTTGTCTAAAATCTCAAAATATTCAGATTAATGATGTTGATCAAGTCATATATTATGAAAAACCTTTACTTACTTTTGAAAGGCTTCTCGAAACATATTTAGCAGTTTCTCCAAGAGGCAGTAGATCATTTATTGCTGCTATGCAGGTCTGGTTAAAAGAAAAACTTTTTTTAAAAAAGATTCTTAAAGACAATTTAAAATCTATTCATGATGAACAAGATTATAAAAAATTTAAAAATCCAAATCTTTTTTTTTCTGAGCATCATTTATCACATGCTGCGGCGGCTTATTATCCAAGCCCATTCAATAAAGCAGCTATCTTATGCATGGATGGTGTTGGAGAATGGGCAACAACTTCGGCATGGATTGGCGAAAATAATTTAATCAAACCTCTTTGGGAAATAAACTTTCCACATTCCTTAGGTCTTCTTTATTCAGCATTTACATATTATTGCGGCTTTAAAGTTAATTCTGGGGAATATAAGCTGATGGGCTTAGCTCCATATGGTCAGCCAAAGTATACAGATCTCATAAAAGATAATCTAATTGATATAAAAGAAGACGGTTCCTATCGATTAAATATAGATTTTTTTAAATACCATAGAGGATTCCAAATGACATCACAAAAATTTAATAAGCTATTTGGCCAGCCACCTCGTAAAAAAGAGACAAAACTGACTACTTTTCATATGGATATTGCAGCTTCAATTCAAGTTGTTACTGAGGAAATTGTTCTCAAGTTAGCCAAAAGTCTGCGTGAAGAAACAGGTTTGAATAACATTTGTCTATCAGGTGGGGTAGCCCTTAATTGTGTAGCTAATGGCAAATTACTTAAATCTAAAATATTCGATGAAATATGGATACAACCTGCAAGCGGAGATGCTGGTTCTTCACTAGGTGCAGCTTTAGTTGGTTGGTATCAAAATAAAGATAATGAAAGAAAAGTGAATTTAAATGATTCTATGAAAGGTACTTATTTAGGACCTGAGTTTAGCAATGATGAAATAATTAGCTATTTAAAAACTATAAAAGCTCCTTATTTAAGTCTTAATGATAAAGATCTATTCATGAGGGTTGCCAAAGAATTGGATGGAGGGAAAGTAATAGGCTGGTTTAATGGCCCTATGGAATTTGGACCAAGAGCATTAGGCAGTAGATCGATAATTGGAGATCCGCGTAATCAGAAAATGCAAAGTATTATGAACCTAAAAATTAAGTATCGAGAAAGTTTTAGGCCATTCGCACCCTCTGTCCTTGAAGAGGATATTAGTTCTCAATTTGAAATAGATTCAAAAAGTCCTTACATGCTTTTAGTAGCTCCTGTAAAAAAAGATTTATGTCGAGCAATGACAGATTATGAAAAAAGCCTTTTTGGAATTAAGAAGTTGAACATACCAAGGTCTACATTGCCAGCCATTACTCATGTTGACTATTCGGCTAGAGTCCAATCAGTAAGTAAGATGACTAATCCGCGTTACTATAATTTAATAAAATCTTTTAAAGAGCTAACGGGTTGTCCTCTTGTAGTAAATACCTCATTCAATGTAAGAGGGGAACCAATAGTATGCACTCCTCAAGATGCCTACAGATGTTTTATGAGAACAGAAATGGATATTTTGGTGCTACAAAATCAAGTTCTTTTTAAGATTGATCAGCCAAAAATAGAAAAAGACGAAAAATGGATGCAAAGTTTCGAGCTTGATTAAAATGAAAGAAAAAATTTCAAAAAAAACACTCCGAGATTTTGGACTTTTAGTTAGTTTTGGATTCCCCCTTTTTATTGGCTTCTTATTCCCACTTATTACAGGCCATAATTTTAGGATATGGACATTATGGATCACAATTTTAAGCTTTACTCTAGGATTATTTTCACCTAAATTATTATATTTTCCATATAAAATTTGGATGAAATTAGGTTTTATATTAGGTTGGATTAATAGTCGAATTATTCTTGGCCTTGTATTTTTTTCTGTACTTCTACCCATATCATTAATTATGAAAGTTTTTAAATATGATCCACTTAAAATAAAAAAAATATCTAGTAAAACTTATAAGGATTCTAGAATTAACCATAAAATAGACATAAAAAGAGTTTTTTAATCATGGAAGCTTTTCTTGATCTAGTTAAAGATATATGGGACTTTATGAAAGTACGTAAAAAGTATTGGCTTGCTCCTTTAATAATAACCATTGTCTTAATGGGGACATTAATAGTATTTACACAAGGATCAGTTATAGCTCCATTTATTTATTCTATTTTTTAATTCAATTCGAAATTCTCTATAATTTTCCATTGAGATATATTTTCATTAACATCTACGAATGATAATTTATTTATTAATAGATTATTTTTAAGTTTAGGAAGATTTATTATAATATTCTTTTTAACAGATTCTTTAAATGAACCATAAATCAAACTAATATGAGGATCAAAATTAGAATGTGAATCAAATTTCTTCATTCTAAATAAAGAATTTCTTATGTTTTGTAATCTAATTGAATTTTCTACCGAAATATATATTGATTTATAAAAATGTTTTTCAAATGTATATTTTTTAATTTTTAAATTAATAGACTTATTTGTTTTTGCATAATTATCCATTGAATCGTAAATAGATTTATCAAGCCTTAAATATGGCCCAGCCAAAGTAATATGTACATCAAATCTTGGTCCTTGCAAATTTGAATACACTTTATTTCTTATTAAGTTTAAAAATTTTGTATCTTCCGCGTTAAATTGCCCCCAAATCCAAAAAGCCTTAGTTATTCGCATTAATTTTTTTTCTAAAATTTTTCTCTTATTTATTTGCTAATCTTAAGAAAGTTTTGTTAATTAGCAAACAAATTTAGGATAATAATTTTTTAACATTAAAGTTAATTTTAATTGTATTTATATCATTAAATATCATTAACAAGAATTAATAGAATTTTTATAGAAAATTTATTATCTTTAAATTAGATTTATACTAAAAATAATTTTTTTATTAAGCAAATTATTACCTTTAATTTTTTCTCCATTAGGGCTTACATTATCATTTTTACTAATTTTTGGTATTAAAAAAAGTTCTAAGTTTATTTTAGGAATAATTTCTTTTTTATATATATTTAGTAATGGTATTATATCAAATGGCTTAGCCAGAATTGTAGAGTATCCTTGGAAAAGATTAGATATTAATTCCCCGAATTATGCTGATGCTATTGTAGTGCTAAGTGGTGGTAGACACTTACCACCAGGAAATTCAGAAATAATTGAATGGTATGACCCAGATAGATTCTTATCAGGAGTAGAACTTTACAAGTCCGGGAAGGCTGAAAATCTCATATTCACTGGAGGCATTAACCCTTACTTTCCTGAAATACCCCCTGAGGGAGATTTATATAAAAAAGAAGCATTATCTATAGGTATTCCTAAAGATGATTTATATACTACTTCACCAGTTTTGAATACTGAACAAGAGGCACGAGCAATAAAAAAATTATTTAATAGTATGTTTAATAAAAAACGTCCTAAAATTATTTTAGTTACAAGTGCATTTCATATGCAAAGAGCAAAAAAACTTTTCGAGAGAAAAAATATTACTGTATATCCATACCCTGTCGATTTTAAGAGTCAGAAAGTAAATTCGTACTCTATTTTTTTAAATCCATTAAATTGGGCTCCCAATGCTATGCATCTAAATAATAGTTCGATTGCAATTCGAGAACTTCTAGGTAGACTTTTTTACAAAACTTGGAATTAAGATTTAAAAATATATATTATTTATATTTCAAATGATCTAATTCGCATACTAAAAGAAGAATAGAATCTTTCTCAATAGAATTTAAGAGAATTGAATTATCTTTACATAAAGTGGATGCCATAAGTCTAATTTTATCTATATATAGAGGCTGATTTTTCCAAAAAATATGCTTTAAACTATTTGGGATAAAAATAAGCTGAGCAGATGAACAAACTCCTAAAAAAATTATTGTTTTAATAAATATTTTCATTTTTTAATTATTATCTTTTATCCATTCATTTATTAGACTATTTTTGTGAGTAAATGCCGCATTTGATCTGATGCCTTTCATAGAGTGAAATATATGTTGAATATCACTACTATTACAATTATTCAAATCTAGAAACTCTTTGAAAAAAGTAATTAACTTTTTATCCGTAGTACATATTGAATTATCTTTTTTATAAAAATTATTCATCTCAGAAATAGTTAATGAAACTGAGCCCAAATCCTCTTTAGTACTCTCTTTTATACTAATGTAAGCATCTTTATTAGGGGTCCATGCATAATTGTAAGAAATTAAAGCTGTAACAAGTAAAAAAAGTATAGGGAGTCTTATCTTCTTAAACAAATTATTACTAAAGTTGGAAGTTAAATAAATTAAAATTAAATTTGAAATTATAAACAAAGGAATA
This sequence comes from Prochlorococcus marinus XMU1412, assembly GCF_017696315.1. NCBI lineage: Bacteria > Bacillati > Cyanobacteriota > Cyanophyceae > Synechococcales > Prochlorococcaceae > Prochlorococcus > Prochlorococcus marinus. The sequence goes on from NZ_JAAORJ010000004.1 coordinate 175,979, forward strand.
ATCAAATAAGCATGCGCTGTAGTCATCCCATCATATCCTAAGGATGTTCTAAAAATAACTACTCCAAATGCAGTAGCCAATCCATAAAAGATTGTAAAACTAGCAAAAAATTTTAATTCTTTTATTATTGATTTTTTAAACAAAAAATATCCAGAAATTATGCATGGTAAGATACAAAAAAACCATATATATATGAAATCTTGAAAACCTGGGAATCTATCACGACTAAATATAGTTTGTATTATCAAAAATATATTGCCAGGGATAACCCATCTTTCAAAAGGATTCTTAAATAAAGATGTAATACATTCTTCAGGCTGAGCAAGTCCATCTATTAAACAAAGAGGGAAAGCAGCGCTTAATGTACCATGATTACTATCTTGAATAGTCCAGCCAATAATAGAAATAATAATCATAGAGACTATAATCAAAAATATATTTAAATTTGAAATGTTTAAAATAGTTTTTATTCTAAAAGTATTTTTATAATTAAAAAAAAGAAATATTATGGATAATGAGAAAATAGGAAAAGTAACAGCTTTTGCAATGGTTAATAGAGTTATGAATAAAAATGAATATTTCAAAAATTCAAAAGAATTTAATTTTTCACTTTCGTTTAATTGATTCATACATAAAGATGAAAATAACAAAATTAATATAAATATTGGCCAATTAGAAACTGAAAGATTGTACTGTAACTCACTTCCAAAAATAATAAACAGAAGAATAAGAAAGGAATTATTTAATATAAGGTTATTAATTCTTGATATACCTACCTTAAGAACTAAATTTGTATTATTAAAAGTCTTTATAAAATAGAAAAATGCGAGAGAAATTAAGGCAAATTTAATCTTATATGAGTTTATGATATTTACTTTTGAAAAAATTGTGAATGGTATAATTAAAGACCCAGGAGTTAAATGATTTGCACTCATTATTGATGGATAAGCAGTGGGTATTCTTATGGGACCTGAATAATCAAGAGAAAATATGCCGTTTAGCCAGCCAAAATAAAGAATATCATGATCTCCAAATCGCCATTTATCAGGAAAAATCTCATAAGTAAAAAAAATCAAAATCAAAAAAGAAGTTAAATATATTATTAAATTTTTACTAGTAAAATATTTATTTTTAAATCTAAAGTATTTATAAATATCTATTTTATATTTTTTAAAATTATATATTAGATTTAAAACAGCCAAAGCAAGAATTAAATAAATATAAATTGAAATAAACCTCGCATTTGTAAATGCAAATAATTGAATTGGAGAAATGATTATAAAAAGACTTAAAAAAAAAGTTATGAAATTGATTTTCTTAAATATTATTAAAGAAAAAATTATGCAAATAAAAATTCCGACAAAAAAAGAGAGTATTAACATTTACAAATTTATATCCACTATTAGTTACTTAATATTAAAACTTAACTACAATCCTTTTTCAACTTTAGAAATCAGATTAATTAATGAAGAGAAATTATCAAAGCTTATATCTGGAATTATATTTTCATATTTATAATTACGATTATTTTCATTTTTATGAATACTAATTAAACCAAAATCATTTGCTCCTTTAATGTCTGCATTTAAATTATCTCCAATCATCCAACATTTGCTAGGACAAATTCCAAGTTTTTCAATAGCTAATTTAAAAGAAGCATTGTTGGGCTTGTCAAATCCTGATTCTTCAGAAGTTACTATAAAATCGAAAAAATCTTCTAAACCAAAAAATATAATTTTCCTAAATTGAATTTGAGATGTCAGATCTGTAATTATGGCAGTAGTTATATTTAAATCTTGTAATTTTAGTAAAAGTTCCTTTATACCTGGATATAAATTACATGTTTGCAAAAAAGTTCGCCAGTAAGTTTGTTCTAAATCTAAAGTCAACAAAAGTTGAGAGTTAACTCCCAAAAGTTCGATTGTCCTTTGTATGTATAAAAGTCGACTATGAGAACTTGCATTTGATCCCAGTCTTAATTTAATTTCTTTTCTAGCTTTTTCAAACTCTGAATTGAATAGTTTTATAGGAATTCCCAGTAATTTATTTGCCTTGACCGCTAATGCTTTTGAGGCAGCCTTATGGGCTGGTAAATATGGATATAGAGTATTATCAGTATCAAAAATAACAGCTTTAGGAAGCTCAAATATCGATTTATTATTGTAAACTTTATAACTCATTTAAATTTAAGTTCCTACATTTGAAAAACTGGGAAGCTTGCATTAATACTATTAATTGCATTATACCAATTGAATCCGATCTCCATTTAGGCTCCACATCTATTATTTCGGATAAATCAGGAATTAACTTTTTAGAAACTAACATTATGTCTTCTGACCATACTTCTCCTTCAATAGTTAAATGCGAGCTTAAATTTATTTCATCAATCTCTAAATTAACTTTAAGACCACAAATAGATATTAAAGCTTTTACAAGTTTCTCTGAATAAATGCCATTTTTTAAAAAAACATCTAATTTTAAAAGATTTCGATTAGTTTTAATTGAATATGGTTTTTCATCATTTACGTTTGATATTGAAAAAATAATATCTGAAATAGATTTTTGATTACTATATAAATTTCTATATTTTTCTATATCTTTAATATCCATAAAATCATTTGAGATATTTTCATTTTTTGAGTTTTTATTAAACCAATTTTTGTTAATTTGAAAAGAAGGTTCCACAAATATTTTAATTCCAAAATAATCTGCAAATGATTTTGATTGATATAATTGATAACCATTTACTATGATGAAATTCTTATTTTCATTAAACTTCTTAAAGCTTTCAATTCCATTATTTTCTAATTTTGCATTTTGCTTATTTTGCAATATATTTATACTTTCACTTAATCTTAAAAAATCTTGAGATATTGGTTTTAATCTTGATTCTGTTTTCCACATGGGTGATTTTCTTGACCACTTCAAATAATCTTTTTGATAAACCATATGAACTGAGTGATTACCCAGAATATCTACAATAGCTTCACTTAATATTGATTTTCCACTGCTTGGCCCCCCACAAATACCAATAGTAGTAGGCAATCTACTAATTTTGAAATAATCATTATTTTTAATACTTTCTCTGTATAGTCTTAAGCATAAAATAATACCTATTCCAATAAATAATGTATATAAAAAGTCTTGGCTAAAATTATTTTCTAACAAATTACTTTTAACAATTCTATTTCCTAGAAAATATATATTTGATCCAGAAAAATTATTAACCATAAAAATTATAGATATAAGAGAGAAAAACAAGACTGATAATTTTCCAGTTAAATCTGAATTTATTTGATAAATAATTAGAAATGGTAAAGACCATAAAAACCATCCAGGTGTAGGAGGCATCATCAAAGCTGCTATTAAGAAAACCAGTCCTGTAATTGATGTTAATAATGTGAAATTTGAGCGTTTAATTCGCCACATCGAATAAAAAATAAGAATAAGGACTATTGGCAATATGAAAACATTTGAATCATTTCCAAGAGGAAAACGAAGCCAAAATAATGAAGTTTTGAGTGGTGTCCCAAATACCATTTCTCTATATCCGGTTGAAGATAATGGAGAAAAAACTAATATCGATAATGAAAATAACAATGAATTACAAAAAAGTGGTAAACCTTTTGAAAACCTTTTATTTTGCCAAAGATAAATTATAGGTATTGGAAGTATCAAAAAACTGCTTAATTTTGAGGCTATAGCAAAACCTAATAAATAACCGCTTTGCCTAAATCTATTAATTGAAAGTAAAAAATAAGCCCATAATAATAAAACAGATGGGATTAAATCTATTTGGCCATGAATGTATGTGACATAAAAGATGAGAGGCGATAACCAATAAAAGTAAATGATGTTTTTAATTCTTGATGGGAATAACTTGTAAATTAAAATAAACCCAAGGATATCAAATACTAAGATTGTCAACTTAAATCCAAGACCAATTAAATAAGTTTCTAAACCTATGATAGAGCCTAAATTATGGCCAATATAAGTAAGGGGTAAAAAGACCATAAACATGATTGGTCCATATGGGAAACTCAGTGGATCGCCTTTTTCTAATAAGAAATTTGACCATATATCTAATGAAGGATTATTAAAAAAATAGATAAAAAAAGTATTAAAATATTTTTCTTGAATAATTGGAATAAAGCAAAAAATTGCTATTAATTTTATAAATAAGATAGAGATAAACAATTTGTTTTTGAAAATTGTCATAAATTATTCATTCCAAAAACTATATTTTTTTGTACAAATCGCATCAATTTCAAAATTATTTTTAAGTATATAATCTTTTAATTCTTTGCATTCCTTTTTACCAAAACCTTGTAATTCCGGAGAAACAAGGCATATTTTAAAATTTGAACTTTTCAATTCTAAATAATTTGTTTTATTTAGTGGCAGTCTTGTAAAAAAGTCAATCCAAACCCAATTTAAAAGTCCCTTCATTTGCAAAACTGTCTCTATAGATTCATATTCAGAAAACCTTACTGCTGTCCTTTTCTCACCTTTTTTTATTGTTTTTATTAAAAATGGAAATGATTGATCCAAGAAGAAAAAATTATTAATTGAAAATTTAGACATTAAATCTAATAATTTATTTTCTAAACCTTCTTCTTTGATATTTAAGATTAAAGTTCCATGTTTATAAAAAGAAATCCATTCTTCAAAATCGACATAATTTGAAAATGGATCATGAGAAACAACTAATTTATCTTGATTTGATCTAATGTCCACTTCCACTCCATATTTAGTTGGAGTTTCTAATAATTGATTAATTTGATTTCTTCTATGCGCTATTATTTCCATATTTATTTATTTTTTAAAAAATTAAGCCTTAAACTATAATTTATCGTTCTTAAAATAAATATCCATTTTGATTTCAAACTATAATTCCAAGATGAGATTCCAAATATCCTCTTAGAGAAATTTACTGGAAATCTATATATATTATATCTATTTTTTTTTGCCAAAAAATATACATATAAATCAATCGCAAAATCTTCAGGAGGATTAACCCAAGATTTATAAAAATCTCTATGAAATAAGGTAGGTTGCGCATTGACGTCATAGATAACTTCTCTAAATAAAATCGATTCAAAAATACTCATTGAGAATGTAAAAAAAGAATCAAAAAAAGGTCTTTTTATTCTTCTACCTTTTATAAAGAAATTTGAATTATTTAATTTTTCACTATAATTTTCCAGTGCTTTAATAAAGTCTAATGGATCAGTTTGCAAATCAGCATGAGTCCATCCTAATATTTTGCCCTTTGCATGCCTCAGTCCTTCAAGAATGCCATGACCGTATCCAATATTTTTTTTAATAAAAACTACTTTTAGAAAGGGATAAATTTTTAAAAATTTCCCTAAAATAATTCTTGAATCATCTGTTGATCCATTATCTACTAATATCAATTCAATATCTTTTTCTAAAAAAATACTATATACTCTTTCAATGATTAGCTTAAGATTCTTAGATTCATTAAAACATGGAATTATTAATGAAAAACGCATATTTTTTTAAGTTAATATATTATTGAAATCATTATCTAATATTTTCTTATATGGGTGATCATTCCATTTATTAAAACATTCCTGCCAATACTTATAAGTATGCAAATCATTTGGCGTTCCCCAACATAAGAAAAATTGAACTTCCATAAAAACTACATTTAGACCTAAACCAATAGCCTCATTAATACAACTATCTACATAATATTCATTATTAACTGTATGTTTTTTTTCAATTAAAATTTGAGCGGCTTTTGAAAAGAATTCAGGTTTTTTAAAGGTAAATGTTCCAATCACGCAAGGATCATCTTGAGGATTTTTAGTATTCTTTTTAACAATTATTTTCTTAATAATATTCTTTTCTTCAATTATCCATCCATACATTTGAGGATTTTTTATAGCGCCAGGATAACCTCTACATCCCCAAACAATGATATCTACATTATCGTTATCCATAAGATTCTTAAAATTTTTATAATCGAAAATAATTCCCATATCGCAAGCACTAATAGTTAAAGGAGTATTTAAACTTAAATTTTCAATGGCCTGTAAACATGTATCTGCTTGACCTTTTGTAGGCTTATCAAGAACTAGTAAATTAATATTATTTTTTTTATTTTCTTTTATTAGTTCTAAATTTCTAAAATTTGATAATTGATTATTTTTTATAACTAAATGGTAAGAATCCATTACTGGCAAGTCATTTAGTGCTTGCTGAAACATATTTTTACCAGAGACTTCTATAAGGGGCTTTGGTAAAGTAAAACCTTTTATTTTAAATCTTTTACCTTCGCCAGCCATTGGCATTAGGATAGTTCCTATTTGATAAGGCCTAAATGAATTTTGATTATTTATTAAAGATTTAAAAAGATCAGAATACCATAAATATTCTTTTAGATCTGAGGGAGTTCCCCATTGCATGAAATGATCAATTAAAAAAGTATTAACTTTTTTCCCCTCATTAAGCATAATTTTATAAACCATAGAGACATAGTATTCTCCTTTTATTTCTAAATTAGAAGCCAATGTTTTTTTAAAATAATTTTTCATTATCAACCCACTTTTAAAATAGTAACTACCGCTTGAGGCTTCCTCATTCATCGGTTCATTAGTAAAAGGTTTTTTTTCTTGTATATCTTTAACTGAGTTTTTTAATTTGCTTACATAAGCATAATTTGTACTTGAAATCATATGGGGATGAAACCCCGTATAGGTAAATATACAGCCATCAGGATTTTCTTTTTTTATCATTTCGATAAAAGATTTTTCATTAAATAAACAAAAAAAGTCGCAATAATTTACTATAGTTGGCATTTTAGGATTAATAAAATCTAATGCTTGTAGAACAGCAAAAACAGGTCCTTTTTTATGAGGCTTAATAGAGACTACATTACTATTAGGATGAATTTCTTTTAAAGTCATCATCATATTTAATTTTTTATCTGCTAAGTGATCCTCATTACATATAAAAACAACTGATTCAATATTTTTAAAAATATTAAATACATGATTTATAATCGGCTTACCATTTACCTCAATTAGAGGCTTTGGAACTTTGTATCCTTCATTTATAAACCTTAATCCAATACCAGACATTGGAATAACTAATTGAAATTTCATATCTATTTGTTAATTAATTTACGATATTTTTCGGCATTCCAGTTAAGAAGTTCATTCTCCTCTCTATCTGTTAAATAATTAATATCAGTATTTGAGGGTATTCTTTGAACAATTAATAAAATCGAGTAAAGAAGTTCTTCCTCAGTTAACTGAAAATCAAAAGGGATTAGAATTCCCTTATTTGGAAAAATTATTATACCTTTTTTAAATGAATTAGAATGCTTTAAATTATTAATTTCACGCTCATCGTTCAAAATATACCATTTTGTTCCTAAAAAAACTGCTTGATCAGGGAAAAGGACTCCCCCCGTAATTATTGATATTGCCTGTTTTGAAAATGCTAATTTATGAAGCTCTTCAAATTGAGGTAATTTATAACCCGTATCAATAATATATTTACTTTTAATAGTATGATTTAAATCAGGAATTAAATTGGGTTTAACAGCTAATCTATTAGAAATATTTTTAACTAGTTGATAAACTTCTTCTGGGCTATTGCTACCAGCCACAAGTCCATGATTAGACAATAAAATTACCTCGGGAAAGTCATTTTTTACTACCTCTCTCACAGCATTTGTTAATTGCTTGCCAGGTTTTTTATATTTTACAACCTCCCATTTTATACCTTTAAGTAAGGGTACGATTGAATTATAAAAATCTTTCCTCACCAACCAACTAATTGTATTTACGCAATGAACATGCAGGACACATTTAAAAGGCATTAAAGCATGCAGTGTTGTTTCTATAGAGGGTTTCAAACCTCCTTCAGTGTCCCATGAGTTATCTAAAGGGTCCTCCTTATCATTAACAATTGAATATAAAATCTTATCTAAATCAGTTTTTACAAATATATTCCTTTTTTTTGCATCAACTAATTTCTGGCCTGAACTCTTAATGTATAAAATATTATCATTTTTGTAAGAAATGTTCCCACCTGGCCCCTGAACTAGTAATTTATCAGCTCCCACTTTTTGAGAAATTTCTAATAATGATTTAGGGATATCCAATTTAGTCAAGAAGTTTAATAACTGATAATACATTAGTTAATTTATACTTTTGAAGCAAATAAATAAATATTTCATAATTAAAATTAAATACTTTAAAAAGGATCTTAAATTAAGACTATTTAAAAAATTACTTATTTATGTAAAATTTATTTATAAAAAAAATCCAATCTAATTTATTACATCTTTTATGAATCTCATAAAGTGGTTTATTTTTTAATTTGCGAAATATTGAATTTTTATCTGATATTAATTTATAGTTTAAAGTAAAAATTCTTGCTGGTCTATTTAAAATAATATTAAATATATAAGGAATAAAAAGAAATATCCAAGATAAGCATTGAGATTTATAAACTATAAACATAAAATAAAGAGATTTAATGGGCAATTCTCTTAAATTGTTCTTCTTATTTAAGAAAACATTATCACTATATTTATTATTTGACATTACGGAAAATAAGCCAAAACTTCCTAAAGCAGTATAAGTAGAGTAGAAATAAACAATTTTATTATTATTCTTAATTAAATTTAATGCTGTACATAAACCTATAGTGTCATGATCTTGATGTCCTCCTTCAATTACAGGAGATAAAATAATATCAAATTTGTTAAATAATTCCTTAATAATATTGTCTAATTCTTCATAACTTTTATGCAAACAACCATCTACAAACTCATAACCTAAATCACTAGCAAATATAGGTTGCCAATTGTTCATTAAACATGATTTTATAGCTTCTTTTCTTCTTATGGAATTTCCTATAAAAAAAAGAGCATTAATTTTATATTTCTTGGTATTAAATTGCTTGATAAAAGGGAATGTAAATATTTCGTCATCTGGATGAGGGCATAGAACTAATATAGTATTATTCATTAAAATTACTTAGATAAATTGAATATTCAAAAAAATAAAGCTTAAAGTATTTGATTTGAGAATAGCCTAAAATTTTTTTGAGCTTTATAAAAGTCTATAAATAAACTTTTTTAAAAATTGATAAATAATTACCTTTATTAGAATTTACAGAAAAATATCTTTCTACTCTATTTCTTGCATTTTGGCCTAAAAACTTTCTAAGAGAAGCATCTTGAATAAGATTTGAAAGGGCCTCAAACCATTCAATATCATTATTTACAAGAATTCCTGATAAATTATTTTCAATTACTCTATTATTACAGCCTAAATTACTTGCTACTACTGGAAGTCCCAAAGCCATGTACTGAAGTGCTTTCAAACCACTTTTTCCTTTAATCCATTCATTATCTGGTAAAGGATATAAACCTATATCGATTCTTTGCAAAGTTTTTATCTCTATTGAACTCTCCCAAGGAACTGTTTCTATATTAACCCCCTTTATTTTAAAATTAGTTGCACCCATAACTAGTAATTTAAAATTATACTTTTGCGATAATTTAATTAATACTTCATCTAAAAGATGCAAATAAGGAACTGTCGAATGGCTCCCTGTCCAACCTATAATTAATTTACTTTCATTTGAATATTTATTTATTGGAAGATACTTTTCAGTATTTATTGTTGAAGAAATATCTTTTGTATTTTTATTATATTTTTTTGCAATAGAATCTAGTGTAGGAGTACATGTTATACAAAAATCAGATTCCTTCATTAATAAAAAAAATCTACTTCTAGATTTAAAAAAGCGAGAAATATTATTTTGTTTTGAAGTATTTAATTGAAATACCATATCATCAATATCATATATAGTCTTCTTAGCTATTTTTAAATAAAGCCATTCAAGAATTGGTGGGCCTAAAGGACAAACATTCAGATGTATATAAATTCCATCAACAAAAGGTAACTTAAATAAATATAAAAATCTCTTCAAAAATCCTTGTACAACACCAATAATTTTTTTAATTATGTATCCTTTTCTATATAAAATTGAGAATGTATCAATCGCGAAAAAAGGAACAACCTCTATTCTAAATCCTTTTTCTTTAAGAAATTCAATATATTGTTCGTATTTCAATCTCTGAGAAGGAACTTTATCAAAAGGGTAGGGGCAGAAAATCAATATTTTTTTTTTAAAAAAATTTTGTTTCAAAATAAAATTATGAAGGATTTTCATATAATAAATTACTATAAATAAATATTTATCAAATTTTTTAAATATTTAAATTAAATTATTTTTAAAGCCATTATTTTGATATGTATATTTTAGTAACTGGTGGAGCAGGTTACATAGGTAGTCATACTGTTAGAGCTTTGCAAAAGGAGAACTTTGAAGTTGTAGTGCTTGATAATTTAATTTATGGTCATAAAAAAATTGTAGAAAATGTTTTAAAAGTTCCCTTAATTGTTGGTGATATTGGTAATAAAGAACTAATAACTCAAATCCTAAGTGGGAAACACCCAAAGACAAATGGCAAAAAAATAATGGCTGTTATTCATTTTGCGGCTTTTGCATATGTTGGAGAAAGTGTGAAAAAACCCTTGAAGTATTATATAAATAATGTCAAAAAATCAATATCTTTTTTTGAATCAATTTTTGAAGAATCATCAAATAGAAGTAAAGGGGAAATATCTAGACAGATTCCTATTGTATTTTCAAGCACCTGCGCAACATATGGAATTCCAAAAAAATTACCAATAATTGAATCAACGGAACAAAATCCTATAAACCCTTATGGCAGAAGCAAATTAATGATAGAAAATATTCTTAAAGATTTATATTTTTCTCACAATATTCCAAGTATGATCTTTAGATATTTTAATGCAGCAGGAGCTGACCCGAAAGGCGATATTGGAGAAAATCATATCCCTGAAACTCATCTTATTCCACTTGCTTTTGATGCTTTAACAAAAGAAAAATGTAAGTTTCAGTTATTCGGAAATGATTATCAAACTTTTGATGGAACATGCATTAGAGATTATATTCATGTAACTGATATCGCTGATGCTCACGTAAAAGGATTAATAAAAATACTAAATGAAGGAGGTCAACATATTTATAATTTAGGAACAGGTAATGGATTATCAGTTAAGCAGGTTCTTAAATCGATTGAGAAAGTAACCAATTTGGAATTAAATATTGAAATTCATCCGAGAAGGCAAGGAGATCCTCCAATTTTAGTAGCCTCTCCAAATAAAGCTTTAAATGAACTTAATTGGAAACCTTCATATTCTAATATTGATACTATTGTGGAACATGCTTGGAAATGGTATCAAAGAATTTAGTATTTTTTTATTTTTTTTATAATATTGATTCCCAAAATAATTTTTATATGCTCACCTAATTAGTGGCAAAAATTTCTTTGTTTGAGTCTTATAGTAATTGTATGATTTACCAAATTTTCTAACTAATGTCTTCTCCTCAAAATAAGATCCAATATCAATATAAAAAATTATTGAAAACAGATTAGCAAAAAAAAGGTCTGAATATATGGTAGAGGAAGTTATATAAACTAAAACTATGCCAAGATACATTGGGTGTCTTATATATTTGTATAAAAAATTTGTGTTTATTATTTGTTCCTTATTTTTAGTTTCGTCAGAATTTGAAAAAAAATCAAACATCTGAGTAATTCCAGTAAAAAGACCAATATCAAAATGAAATACAGTAATGATTAAGAATATATTTGCAATTCTATTAAGAAAATATAATATAAATTCACCCTCGGGAGGAGCAGAAAAAAATATAATTGATGGTTTTAAATTCCTAATTAAATCATATATTAAAACAAAAATAATACATTGAGAAATAAAATAAATAAAAGGATAAAAATGTAATTGAAATTTTTCCCCAAGAATAGTTTTTACTTTTTTTTTAAAAAATGGTCTAGCAAGTATTGAATGCTGTAAACCAAAAATTGTCCATAAAAAAAAACACAAACTAGAATTCATAATTTTCAAGAGTTAACCCATTTAATTGCTTTCTGAGTTATAAAAGCACTAATAAAAAACCAAAAAATTGGATTAATAAAAAAATTTAAATAATAAGAAAAATTATTATATAAATGAAATATTAAATCATTAATATTGTTAATATAAGCTATTTCAGATTGATATTTATTCCCAACTAATAAAGGTCCAACTTGGAAAAAGTTTACAATCATTGGTGTTATGTAAACCAAAGAAAAAATTGAGACTATATTGAAAAGATGAATTATTTTAAAATTTTTACTTCTCATTCAATTCTGACTTTCAATTTAAATATAACCACCAATAAAAAATTGTAAAGCAATAATAGATATTAAATTACTATTTCAGATCTTATATTGAAAATTAATTTTATCAATTTTGTTTTGAAAAAATATATGATCCTACCGAGTTTCTAATATGTTTATTAGAAAATTGCCATATAAAGCCATCTATATAAAAATGATAAAGTTGAAATATAATGGGTATTAAATAAAATATTGAATAATTACCATTATTAAATTTCTGACTTGGCATTCCAAAATAAGCTAATGCCGTCATTAAAAATGAATAAGAGATTACAAATAATAAATTCTTTTTTATTGTATTCTCTAATTTTAAAGGACTTTTCATTACTGTATTATTAACTATATTAATTTTTCGCATTTTTATAGACCATATTAATGCAATATATTGACACCAATGCATTCCTACACCTAAAGCAGTAGCTAATGCGAGATTATCAATAAATAGTAGAGGAAGATAAATACTAATCCCAGTAATAAAAGCAAAAACCCCTCTAGCTAAATCGGAAAATTTAACTATTGATAATAAATAAATAACTATTAAAGAAAATAAAATTAAGTTTGCCAAACCACTTGTTAAGCTGAAAGATAATATTCCTGGTTTTGAAATACCAATAACTAAACAAAAAAAGGAAATTCCGTAAGTTAGAAAAGAGCTTATAAAATTATTATTTTTTGATAACTTTAGTATTCCAATACTCTGTCTAGTCACATGCCATCCAGAAGCTAAATAATGAAAAATTAAAACTATTCCATTGTTAAATTTCCAAATAATTAAAACTGCGATAATTAAATATAAAGGTAGTAGGAAAAATTTATAACTATTTTCTTTAATCCAATTCCAATTTTCTCTATCAAAAAAGAATAACCAAGTTGAAGCAAAATGTGTTTCCGCAAATAAAAATAAAACTGAAAGGAATAAAAAAGGAGCCAAAAAAGGAAAATTAACAATCAATATTAAATAGATTATGGGAAACCAAAGTGGGTAAAATATAAAAAGATTATCATTAAAAAGAGTATTTGTTATTCTTGTGTTCACGTTTTAATTAAATCTTTTTTGCGCAAAAAGTAAAATATCCTGGAGTAAACTTTCTATCTTTTATATTTCTCTTATAAGAATAATGTTCCATTTCTTTCTCTAATTTATCTAATTTATCAGCACTAAATTTTTTCAAATTCTTATAGTTATTTATACTTGTAGAAATCAATTCAAAGCCAATCTCTTTAATCCAAGAAGAAATTTCTTTAAGTGTGTGTTGAGTTTCATGAGGATGAATTACTTGATCTCTAAACCAGGAAAAACTATGGTCCTTGTCTTGCATTGAAGAATTCATTTTCTTAAAAAGATTATAAGCGGACTTTTCACCATGCCAATAAGAATACTCTTGCAGAAGTTTTAACATCGGTCTTCGGCCATAATAATGATATAGGCCAACATAAATAAGACCTCCTTTCTTAACAAAAGAACTAATCTTTTTGAAAGCCTTATGACAATCAATAGTATGGTGCAGAACCCCTAAACTAATGACTAGGTCATAAACTTTAGAATCTTCAAAACTGAAAATATCTGAATGAGTATATCTTGGGTAAACGCTTAAGCTATTCGATACTGATTGAGCAGTCTCAATAGCCTTTTTTGTAAAATCAACTGCATGAACGTTTTTTTTATAGTAATAAGAAATAGTATTTGTAAGCCAACCAGTTCCACAACCAAATTCAATAATATCTTTTATGTTTGGTTTAAAACCATAATTATTGCTCAAAAGTTTATGCAAGTCTTCATATTCAAGAACTTGATTAGAGTTTTTAATAGAATTGAAAAAAACATTTATATCTTCTGAAAAATTAAAAGGATTATTTCTATAAAAATTACTTACCTCTTTCATTTCTAAAAAAGTGAATAAATAAAAGGCGCAACAACTGTTCCTTGTGATGCAACAAGAACCACAGCTAAAGCAACTAAGATGATGGCAAAAGGTACAAGCCAATACTTCTTTCTTGCAGCTGCATATTTTATGATGTCCTTTAATATTGAATATAATTTCATTTAGAATTGATCCCTAAAGTTGAAGTCTTTAAAATTAACTATACTATCACTATAGTAGGTTTTTATTTTTTTATTTTTAAAAACTTTATTAAATAATCTTCTTACTATAGCTACTGGAGTAATTAGCACATAAAAAAATAAAGTTAGTATAATTAACGAATTTATCTTCCCTAAAAAATTTCCTAATTTGATCCATAAATCATATGGTTTCCTTAAGGTGTAAGGGCTTATATAAGATAAAGAAAAAATAATTACTGAGAATAAAATAACTAAAGATCTAAATTCTTGATGCAACAAATATGGAATAAGAAAGAATAATGTAAAAAATATGAAAGAAAAAACTAGGCCTGCATTCCTTAATTGTGATTTTGTATGGAAAGTCATTTAATTAATCCTCTATTAAATAAGGTTTCAGAAAAAATTTACTAATGTCAGAATCAAGTTCACTTTTAACAATTAAGAAATTACCAATGGCCAGTAAATCCATATTCGTAAAAGAAAAGCATCTTAATGCATCTTCGGGAGTACAAATTATAGGCTCCCCTCTAACATTAAAAGACGTGTTAATTAGAACTGGACTACCTGTTTGATTTTTAAATTCTGAAAGAAGCAAATAAAAAAGAGGATTTCTCTCCTTAGATATAGTTTGAATTCTACAACTATTATCAATATGTGTTATTGCTGGTAATGTTGATCTTATCTCATTTACACGATCAGTACCTTTATATGTAGATTCGGATTTTTTTTCTTTTAAAAATTTAGAATTTAATTTTCTTGTTAAAAGCATATATGGTGATTCATCCTTAATCCCAAAAAATTCCTCCTTATCTTCTTCAAGTATCGCTGGCGCAAAGGGCCTAAATGATTCTCTAAATTTAATTTTTAAATTCATTCTTTGCTGCATATTTTTAATTCTTGGATCAGCAATTATTGAACGATTACATAGGGCTCTTGGTCCATATTCCATTTTCCCTTGAAACCAGCCTATGATTTTCCCTTTTATTAAATAATCTGAAACCTTTTTAATTAATAATGTGTCTTCAAGCTTATGATATTTAATTCCTAATTTATCCAAATATTTTTGAATTATTTTATTATCAAATTCAGGACCTAAATAAGATGATTTCATTGAATCATTTTTATTTATTTGCCTAACTTGTTTAGTATGTTTATATATGTAACTTAAAGCACAACCAACTGCTGAGCCTGCATCACCAGCAGCAGGTTGAATCCAAATCTTTTCAAATCCAGATTTATCAAGAATCTTTCCATTTGCTACGCAATTAAGAGCTACTCCACCAGCAAGACAAAGATATTTTTTTTGGGTTTTTTTTTGCAGATTTTTGGCAATCCTCAAAACTGCTATTTCCAACACTTTTTGTATTGAAGATGCCATATCCATATAAAATTGAGTAATCTCATCTTTAGGATTCCTAGGTGGTTTTCCGAATAATTTTATAAATGCGGAAGATATCATTTTTAAACCTCTATGATATTTAAAATATTTCATATTAAGTTTGAATGAACCATCATCTCTAATCTCTATTAAATTATTTAGTATTAAATCTTTATAGACTGGATTCCCATAAGGCGCTAATCCCATAAGTTTATATTCACCTGAATTAACTTTAAATCCACAATAATATGTAAATGATGAATATAACATCCCTAGTGAATCAGGGAAATTAATCTCCCAAAGAGGTTTAATATTTTCTTTATCTCCAAGCCAAGCGGAAGTTGTTACCCATTCTCCAACAGCATCCATGCACAAAATTGCTGCATCCTCAAAAGGAGAAGGATAAAAAGCTGCTGCCGCATGAGATAAATGATGCTCAGAAAAATAAAGTTTTTCTGGAATAATGCTTTCATCAATTAATTTCAATTCAGCTATGATATTGTCTTTTATAAAAAGTTTTTCTTTAATCCACGTTTGCATTGCAGGTAAAAAAGAGGAAATACCTCTTGGAGCAGTATTAAAATAAGTTTCTAGTAGCCTCATAAAAACCCTAATAGGTTTTTCATAATAGATATAAGCTTTGACTTCGATCTTTTTTTCTAAAGCAATCTTATAACAATAATCAACAGAACAAAATGGGAACCTTGAGTCATTTTTTTTTCTACTAAATCTCTCTTCTTGAACTGCAGCAATTATTTCACCGTCATCAGAAATTAATGCAGCAGCACTATCATGGTAAAAACAAGATATTCCAATTACTGCCATAAGATTTTTTTGTCTTGTTCAAATATAATAAGATAGTAAGATCATTTACAAATAATTTTTAATAAAATCCATAAATTTAAAATCTTAAAAATGCGATTTTTTATGAATAATCAAATATTTCTTTTTAAGAATTTTTTTTCTTTAACTTATAGACTTTCAAGTAATTCATAAATAACTAATTATTTTATATTTATCTTTACTAATGTTTTCTGTACAAAATTGGTATTTTTTATTCCTAAACTAAGAAAACTTACTATTTACAAATTTAATTACTGGTTTATGAGGTGGTTCATAGAGGATGAATGTTTATAAACTAATTGGAATAGCTAATAAAATTACCTATGGAGCCAAGCGGACTCGAACCGCTGACCCCCTGCATGCCATGCAGGTGCTCTACCAGCTGAGCTATGGCCCCTTTAAGAAAACTTTATTCTTTTATAAAGTTTTTGTAAGCTGATATATACAACCTTTAATGTTTTGAGATTTTTCTTTTTTAGTTTTCAAAAAAAACACAATTTCTCTTATAAAACAAGGGTTTTCAATATAAATGATGAAATATAAAAGTTTTATTTACAATAAAAAAAGGAAGATAAAACTCACATAAAAATAATATCTCACAAAATAAAAATTCCCTAAACAAAATTTTTAGACCTTCTTAAATTCATTAAATAGAATACTTATTAAACTAAACATTAATACAAAAATATTTGAATTAACCAATATTTATATTAATTTTTAGTAGATTTTTCAAAATCTACCAAAACCTTATTGTGCGTAAATTTTATAAAAATATTTTTCAATTACAAACAAATAAATATTTTTTTAGTAATCTTATAAAAGAAATTAAAAAATCGATAAAATAAAGCCACTTTTGTTTTCTTGATTTTGTTAGAGAAATTTTAAAAAATGTCATCCAGAAATATAAATAAGTTAGTTTTTGGTAATTTGATTGTTTTTTTCGTTGTATTACTTACGCCTGGCTCAATTTACAAAATTTATACTCTTACTGAAAATTTTAGAAATGTTTCTAAAAAACAATCTACAGATGTAAGAATAAGCTATCCTACTTATTTAGATAAAGAAAGAGCTAATCAAATATACTTAGAACTCCTTAAACTAAAAACTAAATATCATTCTTTCGTTGGATGGAAAAGAGAAAATGTATCATACAAATTTACTAAAATTTCAGGTAAATATAAAACCAGAAAATCACTTGGTGAGAGTTTAAACAATTCTTTTTGGTTTTTTGGAGGTTCCACAATGTGGGGTTATGGAGAATCGGATAATCAAACGATCCCAAGTCACTTCAATAAATTAACAAATCAGAGTGTCTATAATTTTGGCCAAGTTGGTTGGAATTCTAGGCAATCACTTAATCAATTAATTAACTTGATTGGAGATGAATTATCACCCAAGAAAATTATATTTTATGAAGGTATAAATGATGCTATTTTACAATGCCAAGCGAATGTAAAAGAGATACCAAATCATCCCTTCGAACAAAAAATAAGAAAAAAACTCTCAAGTAATATTAGTTGGAATGAATTTACAAGAAACATATTAAAATTTATATTTGATCCCTATTTAAAGTTAACTAAAAGTAATTCCTTCTCGGGAATAAATACAAAGAAAAGTAAATACTTTGATTGCGATATAAATAAAGTTAAATCAAAAAGAATTGCAAGCCATCTGATTAATAACTGGTATATTGCTTACTTAATAGCAAAAAATAATAATTCAGAATTTATTGGTATACTTCAACCTTGGGTGCTGACTTCAGAGGTAAATTATGATTATTTAACAGAATCTGAAAAAAATAAACTCTCCCTATACAAAACTCATTTAGACATAGTGTATGAAAACATTATTTTTGAAATGAATAAAGCATGTAATTATGATAAAGAATTCTGCAAAAGTATTATAAATGGAGTTGATTGGTTAAAGAATAAGGAAAATGTTTTCATTGATTTTGGACATACTAATGGGGAAGGAAATAAAATAATTTCTGAGAAAATAACGCAGCTCATAAAACTTTAATTTATTTTTTTTATATTTTAAGTTTGCTATTTAGTAAACTTACTAATTATAGAAAAACATAATTTTAAAAATTTCAATAAATATGATTTACGTATTTTGTCCTAAATATCTTATTTAAAAATTTTATTTATAACGTTGCTATTCTCGATGTTATGCTAAAACTTATAAATCTTATAAATCAAATAAATATATTCAATGAAATATGCGCTTGCAAATCCTATAAAAAGAATTAAGAGAGAAATAGTAGCACCACAATTTAAAATTACAAAACAAATTATAGGAAATTTATATTCTTTTAAAAACTTTTTAATTGGAAGGAACCATAAAAAATACAATAAAGGTGTTTTTGTATGGGATGTAAGAAGTAATTCAGTTACTTTTGATTTCGCTTATTACATTCTTCAAATTGTGAATCAATTTAATCAAATAGGTTATAAGAGTTTTGATTTAATTCTTTTTTGCTCTCCGAGATTATTAGCAAAGGGAGCTTCATGTGATTGGAATGAATATAATAAATTTGTTTCAAATGAAGAGATCCTCAGCAAAATTGAAAAAATTATTCTTAAACTAGCTAATTTATTTGAATACATTGACGATATAAAATTAATAAATACAAAACAAGAATTACTAAATTTAACCAAAGACAGTTTTATTCTTCCTAAAAATTATGATCCAACGTTCTTTTATCCTGAAGGTTTAAATTATAAATATTTATTTTCTAAGCTTATGGATGAAGAGGAAATTAAGGTCCCTTTTTTAAAGCTGAATCCAAAATGCTTTAAAAAAGAATACACGGAATTGTACAAATCAAAATACATCACACTTACATTGAGAGATTATGGTTTTGAGCCAATGCGAAATACAAAGCAAACTGATATTGATATCGCATTAAAGCTATCTAAAAGACATTCTGCAGAATTAGTAATAATTCCAGATAATATTGATTTAATAGAACAATATGAGATTCCTGATTCTGTGCAAGTTATTAAATCAGCTAGAGAAGATCTTTTATTAAGAATAGGAATTTACTCGAAAAGCATCGTAAATATATTTACTACTTCTGGGCCGTCTATTTTACCTCTTTTTATAAAAAGATCTAAGATGATTGTTCTCAGAGTCGCATGCGGTTGCGATGGGGATAACGTAAACCTCTACAAAAAAACTTTAGGTATTAGTCCAGGAGATCAGCCTCTTCTTAGACTGGGAGGATACTATTTATGGAATGACTTATTTAATAATATTGACGAAAACACTTTGGACTTTGCTTTCAAAAAGATAAGTGATTACTCACAAGAAAAAAATCTAAAAATTGGAATTAATGAAATAAATTAATTTAATCTTGAACTAACAGATAACTTAATACTTGAAGTCCATTCTGTAATTTTAAGATAACTATCTTTTGTCTTTATAAGAAGGAAATCGGGATTACTTACCAGAACAGCTCCTGGGATACCTTTATATATTGGAGCATTTTCAATAAATTCAGACTTTGTTATCTTAACTATCTTGTCTCCAATAAAAGTTGTTGCCACAGGTCCTGGTGGTGAAATAGATCTAATAAAATTAAAAATATCTCTTGAACTTTGATTCCAATCAATTATTTCGTCGCCATCTTTTCTTGCAGTGCAGTACAAACCATGATTATTTATTAAATTTTGAGGAGATCTAAATGCAATGTCTTTTTGAATTTGTTTTATAGATTTATAAAGAATGCGAGGACATTCTTTATACGATCTCTCTAAAATACTTTTGTAAGTATCAACATCTGTAATGGGGAAAACTTCTTGATTTATCAAATCTCCTGTATCAATGCCATCATCAATATAATGTACTGAAATTCCAAATTCCTTCTCATCATTTATTAACATCCATGAAATACCATGCCTTCCTCTATAAAAGGGTAATTTACCAACATGGCAATTTATTGTCCCTTTATTTGGAATTTCAAAAACTTGCTTCTTAATCATTTGATCAAATGACATCGAAACGAAAAGATCTGTATTAAATTCTTTTAATTTGTTTATAAAAACTGTTTCATTTACATTTTTTGTATTAAGAATTGGGATATTTTTAGATTTAGCCTTTTTTTCCAAAATAAGATCTTTACTTTTAACCCTATTTACTAAAAAGGAAATCTCTATTTCTTTATCAGCTATTAATAAGTCAAATGTATTATGAGCCCAGGTGCCATCAGCAAAATAACCTATTTTAAAAGACATTAAAATCATAAAGAAATAACATCAATATCCTACAACAAAACCAAAAATTGAAATTGTATAAAATATAGTGTTAAGCTTGCAATTATTGGCAGGGGAGAAAAATTTTTCAACCAAAACTTTTTTCAAAAAATTTATCTAAATTAAAGGAATTTACTGAATTGCAAGAATTTGTATTCCAAGCAATTTTTAATTCTTATAATTTAGAATCGATTAAAGAATTAAGTTCCAAGGATTCTGAATGGTTAAAAGACAAAACAGATTTAAGAACCGATTATGATTTAATGGTTAAGATTGAAACTAAACTAGTTTATTTTCTTAATAAATTAAATATATATTCTCCTTTTATACAATTTCCGGTAAATTTAAGAATTTTATTTCCCCAAAAGCCAATTGGGTATGAAAGTAAAGCTTATAATGTTGACGCCATTCACTGTGATCACTGGTCTGGATCGCCTCTTGATAGTACAAATTGCTTTTTATATTTATATGCCGAAAAAAATTCTCCCATACTAAATTTTTACACTTATGAAGAATCAGAATCTAATTTAGTAAAGGATTATAGAGGTAATTATCAAAATGCTCCAGAAATAAATTATTCAATTCGTAAAACATTAATTCCTAAAACAGGTGTAATAAATATTTGGCAATGCACAGTTCCACATAACATTTTTAGAAATAAATCTGGCGTCACGATAAGTATTGATTTTAGAATTAGAAATAATTCAGTTATCTTTAAAAATGACCTTAGAAGAGATATCAATAAATACTGGTTAAATTCAAAAATGGGTTCTTTAGGACTTTACTGGATAAAAAATAAGAAGCCTCCTAAAGATTTCAAAGAAAAAATTTGTTTTGAATTAAATGAAGCAAGTATGAATTATGAAGAAGAGTATTTAGATATAAGAAAAAAATACATTAATAAGTTCTATGGATAAATCTTGAAATAGTAAATTTTTTTTAATGCATTTTAAAAAAATAATTTGATATATTTTAGATAAGTAAAATTGAAGATAGATCAATGAAATTAAACTTTTTAAAAGAAAATCCCATCCTAAATATCTTAGACCTCCCTCCAACTTACGATATAGATAAGTATGGGAGACCTATTGTTAGAATGAGAGACTTATCTGAAAATGATCAATCAATTAGGAACGAATATCATGCAGCATTAGAGGAAGTATTGAATCATGGCATGTTAATAAAAGGTCCTGAGGTTAAAGAAACTGAAAATTTACTAAAAGAACTAACAGGTAAGGAATATAATGTTCTAGTTTCTTGTGCATCTTCAGGATTACTATTATCACTGCAAGCTATTGGAATAGAAGAAGGAGATGAGGTCATAACTACCCCACTATCATGGCTTATGACTTCATCGGTAATAAAACAGTTAGGAGCAAAGCCAGTTTTTGTTGATGTTTGCAGTGATTACAATATCAATATTGATCTCATTGAAGATAATATAACATCAAAAACAAAAGCTATACTGCCCGTTCACTACTATGGGAAAGTTCTAGATTCTCCTCGCATTAAATCAATTTGTGATAAACATAATCTATATCTTATCGAAGATGTTGCACAAGCAGCAGGTGGCAAAATAAATGGATCCATGGCAGGAGAAAAAGCAGACATAAGTGTTTATAGTTTTGGCCCTATGAAAAATCTACATGCTCTTGGAGATCTTGGATGTGTATCGACTGACGAATCAGAAATTGCCAATAACATTAAATACTTATCTGAATGTGGCGTGAAGAACAATGAAATTTGTATACATCCTAATCTGAAACATTATCCAGATGCCATACAAGCCTCCTTTTTAAGGGTCATTTTAAAACGTTGGAATCATCTTATTAATAAAAGAATCAATTTTGCTAATCAATATTCAAAAAATTTATCTAATATACAAGAAATTAAATTACCTACTTATTTAAATCTTGGTTCACACACTTTTTTTGACTATACAATTAATACTCCATCAAAGTCGTTTAGGGATAAGTTAATTCAGTATCTTTTCGAAAATAAAATTGAAGCAAAAGTAAGACATCCACTTTCCATTTGTGAACAACCTTTTATTAATACAGACAAAAATTGTAAATGTACTAAGGCAAGAGAATTAGTTCAAACTTCTTTATGTCTGCCAATGCACTACAATCTCACAAGTCATGATATTATTAAAGTCTCAAATATTATTAAAAAATTTATCGACATATAAAGATTAATTCTTTATAAATAAGTTCTTATATAGTTTAATAATAAATAATATTTTCCAACTGAAATCAATTTAAAAAATAAGATTTCTGAATTAAATGCTATTTTATCTTTTAAGTTGATTTTTCTAAAAATTAGAATTATTGATCGATCAAAAATATTTTTTAATCAAATTTATGCAACTTGATAATATTTACTTTGTTGAAAATCAAAAATTAACTAAATCACAGATAAATAAGTTATGTGAAATTGTCAAAAAAAGCCATAATCAAAATTTTCTCTATCCATCATTTGAGTATATTATTTATTCAAAAACTATAAAATTTTGTTGTGTATTTAATAATAATAAAATCGTAAGCTTTGCAATATACATGTTCCGAAAATGGAAAAAAACAAATTTAACTTTAAAAACATTATCAATAGGATATATAACTACACTCCCTGAATTCAGAGGTAGAGGTTATGCTACTTTTTTATTATCTAATGTCGAAAATTTGGCAAAATCAAAGAAAATAGACTTTATATATTTGCAAGGTATTCAGGATTTTTATGGGAAATATGGATTCAAGGGTTTTGCACCAAAAAGTAAATTTATTTTCTACAAAAAAGATTTTATCTCTCCTGAAGGACAAATCGTAGATTTACAGAATTCAAATAAAAATTTAATTAAGAAATTACACTATAATTTTTTTAGAAATAAAGAAATTTACATAAAAAGAGATAACGAAATATGGGAAGATTTTTTTTCACATTTAAAAAATACATATTTGTTTTATAAACCAAAAATAGTCCTTGATAAAACTTTAAAACCTATTATTTATTTCTGTACTACTCCTAATGAAGAAACTACAATTAGAGAATTTATACCTTGTAATTCTATTAGAAAAGTAGAAAAAGGATTATCTTTAATTTTCAAAGAATTTGGAAAAATAGAAAAAATTGAGATTTTTTCTGATAAAAGTGGAATAATTAATGAATTAGCTCTAACAAAAGGTGCAGATTTTTTTCAATATATAAGGCCAAATGGATCTAATATGATAAAGATAATTAATAAAAATATAAATTTAAAGGACCTTGAATATAGTTTTATTTTTCAAGGAGACAATTCCTGATTTTTAATAACTCATAATATAAAGTTCTATTTAAGATAATTTGGTAACAAAATCATTTAAAAATAATGCTGCTTTAGAAACTTCCTCTTCTTCAATTAGCGGATGACAATCCAACTCAAATATTTTTTCTTTCTGATATTTTTCTGAAATTGGCAACTTCAAATCAGCCGGTTCTATAAAGTCTATGTAATGATTATCCCATGGTGCATAATTATTATTCATATTTTCGCGTTTAAAGTTTGGATGTTGGTGTAAAGGTTGCCATGTACGCTTTAAAGGCAAGTTGATATCGGATGCTGCTTTCAACAATTCTTCTTGTCGTTCATATGATAAGCAAATTTCAATCAAATTTGAATAAAAAACTGCAAATGACCCCTCAGAGGGTTCCAATACCTTAAAGAATTTCTTATCTAGTTTAGAAGCAAGTAATTTATGATTTTCAATTCTCTTTTCATTATCATGATCAAGTAATTCAAGGCCAACTAATCCTAAAGCAGCGGCAAATTCAGTCATCCGATAATTAAAACTTAACTTGTCATGACCAAAAGATCTTAATTTCCAGATATCTTGGTAAATACTGGCATTATTTGTACATATAATCCCCCCATCCCCTACAGGTAATGCTTTCCTTTGATGTAAGCTAAAAATTCCTAAATCTCCAAATGTTCCAATCGACTTTTTGTTAAACTTTGCCCCATGACAATGGCTAGCATCTTCTATTAGATGAATAGAATTATCAGAACAAATATTTAAAATATCTTCTATCTTTGCGGGATATCCAAACATATGAACTAATATAACTGCCTTAGTTCTATTTGTTATAGCCTTTTTAATAGCTTTAGGAGACAAACCAAAACTATCAGATTCAATATCAACAAAGATAGGTACGGCACCTTGCATTAAAACGCAAGTAGCAGAAGAGATCCATGAATATGGAGTGACAATAACTTCATCGCCATATCCTATCCCTAGAGCATGCAGCGATAATTGCAAACCTTGAGTAGCATTGCCCACACCTATTGCATATTTAGAAGATACAAATTTTGAATAAGCTTTTTCAAAATCTTTTACTTTATCTGCAGCAAATAATTGATTTGATTCTATTACTTCTTTAACGGCAAGTTGATGTTTCTCATTAAAAGTTGGCCACGGCTTCCAATTAAAAGTTTCCATATAAATTCAAGAATACATATAATTTACTTTGGACCTGAACATATTGCGAAAAGATATTGGCTCATAGGACTATAGCCAGTATGTAAAACCTCATCATTCATGGAGAACATAAAAACATCTTTGTAAAATCTTTTACAAGTTAATTTAAAATTATCCTTTTTCTTGCAATTTACATGTCCTAATTTTGATCTTTCTGAAGCATAAGTCTGAGATTCTAATGAAGGCATTCCTAAAATAAGTGGTCCTTGTGAATCAACTAAATGTTTTTTTATGTTTATAAAAAAATCATTTTCATCATTTTCAGTTATATGTTCAAGTACATCTAAAGCAAATGCGCAATCGAATTGTTCAGGCTCTTCTGAGTTTAATAAAATGTCCCTATGGTAAAAATTATATTTTGAATCGCTACTTTCTAAATTACTTTTTGCAAAATCAACATGAGGTTTATAAAAATCAAACCCTACATATCTTTTAATTTCTTGACTAACTATTGGAGCTCCAAAACCTTCTTGGCAACCTATTTCTAAAATTGAATCATATCCTGCAAACTGTTTTGCTACAAATTTATATCTAGAGAGAGTAAATAAGAGTAATTTTGGATCTTCATAAAATATTCTAGATGTATTGGGACCAAGAACTTTATTCTCAAATTCTTTAACACCTTCAATACTTCTATGATATATTTTTGTTGATTCGAGATTAGACTTTTCTAAAAAGTCCATATTTAAACATCTCCATTAAGAATTCTAAAAAGACTATATGTAGTTATGATATCTGCAAAAGGTTCAGTAAATGTTCCTATTCCTTGAGTGATTCGATTAATATTATTAGACCTTACATAAATAATATCCTCATTCATTAGTGGAGGATTTAATTCAGAAGAAACATTTTCATCAAGCTTAATTTTAAATTTTCTTCTAGTAGCAGTACCATTATCATTTACTCTAACTAACTCAACTCTCCCAGTATTTGCCTTCCAATCTACAGGCCCCCCAGCCATATAAATAGCTTGAACTAAAGGAGTATTTGCTCTAACTCTAGTTTGACCAGGAACATTTACTTGGCCTACAACATTTACCATAATCATGGGAGATAAATTTGTTTGGGATATTTTTTTTATATCTTTATTTATCTCACTAGCCATATCTACTTTAATAATGTCTCCATCAAATAAAAAAACGTTTTGCTCTTGATCACCTTCGAGAACAATATCTAATAAGTTAATTTCTGCTTTCTTATAACGTTTATCTTCCCCAGGCAATCTTCTGAGTAATGAAACTTTTTTTAGATTCGCTTTAGGAGTTATACCTCCTGCTTTTTGCAGAGCATCAATAATAGTTGGTAAGCCTTCATTAATGTTTCTACTACCTTCAATCAGAGAATTATTTTTAGAACCAATTAAAGAATATACACCTGGTTTAACTATCTCACCAACTACCGATACTCTAATTGGTCTAGCCTTTAAGACGCTTAAATGTAATTCAGGTCTTAGTAGTTCTTCTTTATATTTGTTTTCTACTAATTTTGATGCTTGTTCAATCGTAAGGTTATTTAAATATTGTGAACCTATTAAAGGAAATTGAGCTGATCCATCACTCATTACTTTTAATTCACCAGAAAATTCTTTAGCATCAAATAAGTTTAACTTAAGAGTATCCCCAGGACCAATTAGATAAAAATCTCTCTCGAAATAATCTTCACTAGAGATATCATTATTTAATCCTGAAATAACTTCGGAATTATTATTTCTCAAAAATTTCTCTTCCTCTGATTTAGTTGGCAATTGAAAAATCACAAAAAATTGAAGAATTAGAAGAAATGATGTATAAATATTTAATGAACTTCTACTCCTTTTATTAGCCACTAGATAACAAATTTTATTAAAAAACATAATATCATTTATTGGTTAAATTGTAGTAACTTTGATATAGTAAAAAATCAAATAATTCATTTATTAAAAGTATTTTGGAAAAAGACAACAATAATAATGATATAAAACCTAAACAGCAAATTACTGATTTTTCAAAGTTCGATGCTGATGAAATAAATTATAAAGAGCTTTTCCAAGGTATTGTTAGAAAAAAAAAGTGGGCATTTGCAACAGGAATAATAGTTTTTCTAGGAATTATAGGTTATACAGTCAAAGAAAGAATAACAAATCCATTATATGCAGGGTCATTCAGAATCTTAATCAGTGATCCAATAAATTCTTCAGGGAAGAAAAATAATGATCTAATTTCTACTGAGTCATCAACTTTTTTCCAAGAACTTGCCTCGGGATCAAGAAGATACGATGTTGACACATTGATATTTCTCCTAAAAAGCCCTAAATTTCTAGAACCTTTAGCAAAAGAGTTCAAAATAAGTCCTACTGCTTTATCAAATAGTATTTCAATCTCAGTTCCAATCAATACAAGCAGATTTAGGGCTCCAGCAAGTATCCTTATTGTTAATTTAACTACTAAAAACAAATCTAAAGGAATAAATTTACTTAAAGCACTATCTCAAACATACCTCGAGGAATCCTTGCGTCAAAGACAGCAGAAACTAAATGATGGTCTAGAATTTCTTAATAAGCAAGCTCCGGGAATTAAAGATAAGGAAAATCAATTACAAACTAAATTAGTTGCATTTAGAAATAAGCATAAACTAATAGATCCGATTAGAGAGGGAGAGAGTTTAAAAGCTCAACAGAGAATGATTGAGAAGAACATTATTGACATTAACTCCACAATAAGTCGTTTAAAAGATGTTAGGAAAGAAATCCTGAATGGATCAATCACTGCGACAGGCTTTAGAGAACAAATAGGGACAGGATTATCAATTGCTGATTTCGATCAAAGCCTGCTAGATCAATTAATTGCAGTTGAGAGAGAACTTGCCATAGCAAAAACAAAATTTACTTCAAAATCCTCAATCGTTAAAGGGTTAAAGACTAGGCTAAATCAAATTCAGCCTATAATTCTAAAGAATCAAATAGATGCTGTTGATACTGCAATTAATTTGAACGAAAGTCTTTTAAGAAATACCAAGGAGTCGTTGAAACAACTTGAACTTGAGTTTCTTAAACAACCCGAACTTATTAAGGAATATAAAAGAATTGAAGGAGAGCTACTAATTGCGAGTCAAGATCTTATAAAACTTAATTCTTCTATTAAAAGTTTCGAACTTGAGCTAGCGCAAAGCAATATACCGTGGAGACTTATTTCTTCTCCAAAAATGAGTCCATCTCCCATTAAACCCTCTTTTAGAAGAAATTTACAATTTGGACTTTTAATTTCAATTATTTTTGGTATTTTAGCAGCATTGTTGAGGGATAGAATGGATCATGTATTTCACTCCTCAAAAGAGATTAAGGATAATCTTAATTATCCAATACTAGGAGAAATCCCTTTCATTAAAAGTTTTTCAGAATTAAGAAGCGAAAAATCAGAAATGCTTTCAATTATGGTTGGCGATGGTACACAAAAAGAAAAATTTAATAATAAAAAAGATATTTATCAAAGATTTTTTTACACTGAAGCACTAAGAAATTTATTTACTTCTATTCGTTTTTCAAATACTGATGAATCTATTAAATTATTGACAATAACAAGTTCATTACCTAAAGAAGGCAAATCATTACTTAATGTCTTGCTTGCTAAAACTTTAAATGATATGGGAGAGAAGGTATTGATAATAGATGCTGACATGAGAAGACCCCAGATTCATAGCAGATTAAATCTCGATAATATTTTAGGACTTTCTAATTTGCTTACTGATAATGATATTAACCTCGAAAAAGTTATACAACCTTTGCAGAATTTCAAAAATCTTAGTGTAATGACATCAGGCACAATACCTCCAGATCCAACAAGACTATTAAGTTCAAAACGTTTTAAAGAGATATTATCTGAAATAAAATCTTCAAATAAATATGACATAATTCTATTTGATACTCCTCCAGTATTGGGTTTGGCAGATACAATTCTATTATCTGAAAATTTAGATGGAATAATATTACTTGTGAGTTTAGGATCTGTAGATAGATCTCTCCCAAGAGAATCTTTAATGAGATTACAAACCACAAAAACAAATATTCTTGGAGTAGTTACAAATGCTATTAAAGATGAATATGAATTCGAATATAAAAGATATGGCAAATATTCAAAATATGGTAACTATGGCATTTATAATCAATATAGTTCTTATCAGCCAATTGAAACCTATATCAATTATGGGAAAGATAAGCAGCAGGAGATAGAAAATATATCTAAACAAAAAGGTAGGTCCAAAAAAGATGGGCAATATTCAGTTAAAGAAGATAAAAAAGAGGGAAAAAGTAAACTTATCAAATCATTCAGTAAAAATGTCATAAATAGATTTACTAAATGGCTTGATTCATAACTTTATGCCTAAAAATAAAAATAAGAATTTTTTTATAAATTGGATTTTAAATGATGAAATTGCTATAGGACCCGCTCCTTTAGTCGATGAACATATTTTAATGCTCAAAGAAAAAAATATTCAAGGAATTTTAAGTCTGTGTAGCGTGAAAGAGGCCAATCCTCCAATAAATATCGAAGAATTATTTTTTTGCAAAAGGGTAGTACTTCCTGATCATACATACGATAGAGTAATGAATATTGAAGAACTAAATCTTGCATTATCTATGTTAGAAGATCTTAGAAAGAAAGGTAGTATTTTTGTACACTGTAAAGCAGCAATTGAACGCTCACCACTTGTTTGTATGGCTTGGTTAATAAAAAAGCGTGACTTAACCATTCAACAATCTTTAGATTATTTAATGAGTGTGAATAAAGGCACTTGCCCTCTAAATGATCAATTATCTTTACTCAAGGATTTAAACTAAATAAGTATAAATGTTTTATAGTTCCTTTGGATTAATTTTCAAATCAGAAGATATTACTCTACAAGAACTCGAAGCAATAACTAATAAAAATAATAATTTTGATGTTTTAATAAAGCAAAATAATCATAATGAATGGCCTGTTATAAATTCAAATCAATTTGATACAGAATTTTTACAAATGGAAGAAAATGATTTTAGATTAAAAGTAGATGGAATTGCACATTTCAGAGTTATTGATGGGAATCAAATCTTTTGGGATAAATTAAGTGCAAAGGTTACTGAAAATGATATAAAAGCATTTTTATTTAGTTCAGTTTTTGGCGCTTTATTGATTCAAAGAGGTTTTCTTTTATTACATGGAAATTCTCTTACTAAAAATAAAAAATTAATAATTTGTCTTGGCAAGTCAGGAATTGGCAAAAGTACAATTTCATACATGTTGATGAAAAAAGGTTGGCAATTAATAACAGATGATTTAGTAGCTATTGATAAAAATATGAATGTTTCAATTGGAATTCAAAGAATCAAGCTATGGAAAGATACTTTAAATTATTTAAAAATAGACTACAAAAATTTAAAGAAAGTGAGATCAAATATTCAAAAATTTATCCTTTCAAAAGATGAATTGAATATCTCTAAAAAAAGTTATCCAATAACATCTGTTTTCATTCTTTATTCTGAGACACAACTAGATAAAAAATCTAAAACAACTGATGCTATAAAAGTAAAAAAGGAAAAAACAAAATTTTTTGTTCTAAGAGATAATATTTTTAGACCAAGATTCGTAAAAGGTCTTTGTAAAGAATCAGAATATTTCACAAAATTAAGTAATTTCGCAAAGAAATTACCTGTTTTTTTATTGCCAATACCGAATGATTTAAAAAGAATGGAGAACTTCCTAAAAAATGACTTTGATGATTTCTTTTTTTAAAAGTGAATTTATCAAAAAATAAATATTGGTATTTAGCAAGCTATCCGAAGTCGGGGAACACTTGGTGCAGACTATTTATAAGAGAATTATATAGGTTAACACAAAATCCCAAAAGTAACTTTGAAGATAATACTATTCAAAGTGAGATGGATTTAAGTAAGAATATTTCTACTGGTGCAATAATAAGTGATAGATCTTGGTTTGACGATCAAATTGGAATTGATAGTGAAGAACTTACCAACTTAGAAGTCGAAAAAATAAGAATCAAAGTACATAATCAGCCGTCTCCATATTCGGAGACGCTTAGGTATCACAAAGTTCATGATGCTTTTTTAAAGACAAACGGAAAAAATAAAAGGATTATCTCAACCAAGAATTGCGCAGGAATTGTTTACATTATTAGAAATCCAATTGATATCGTAATTTCAATGGAAAGTTTTTTTGGATGGAGTAAAGGGGAATGTATAAAATTTATTATGAACCCAAACGCATGTTTATCAAATATTACTGATAGAAGTACTTCTCAAATTATTCAATATATTGGGACTTGGGAGCATCATGTTAACTCTTGGACGAATCAAAATGATGTCCCCCTATCAGTTTTCAGATACGAAGATTTTCTACAGAGTCCATTAAAAGAATTCACTAGGTTAAGTAGTTTTCTACAACTTCCAATCAACCCAAAAACTATTGAAGAAGCCGTTGAAAATTGTTCATTTAAAAAACTAAGAGAAAAAGAGAGAAACTCATTATTTATTGAACGATCTAAATCAGGGAATCCATTTTTTCGCTATGGAAAAAAAGATTTGGGTTTAAAAAGATTATCAAAAAATGAACTAGATTTGTTAAAAAATAGATTTAGAAATACATTACATAAGTTTGACTATACTTTTAATTGATCATATTTCATGTTATTGTCTATTTGAATATAATATTTTATAATTACAATAAACATTTTTTAAAAATGAAAGATGAAGGAATAAAAAAATGGGTCACTCCAAAACTTGAAATCTTAAGGCATACGGAAATAATGGGAAAAGAAAGTTTTAACGTTCCTGAGCAAAACAAGACTGGTACAGATACTTCAGCCGTTTCTAACGCCTCTTCTTAATAAGTTTAATAAAAAATAAAATCATACTTAAAAAAATATATTCAGAGATATGCAAGCCACCAAATTTTTTCTGGCTTCAAGATAAAAAAATATTTCAGATATTCAAAATTAGTAATTATAATTACATAATTTTTTTTGAAATCTTTAAACAGTTTTTTTCATGGACTAACAAAATCCTTAACATAAGAAGATTTTTAGCTTTCCAAAAGAAAAATAATATACCTTTAGAGTATTTATTAAAAGCATCTATATTAAATAACTTCACTTTAAATGAAGTAATATTTTGGTATAAAAATAATATAAAAGAATGGAATAAACTTGCTTTAATCAAGCCAGAATGTTTAACAAAATCAATACATTTTCAGAATAGATTACATTGGCCTAATCAATGCAAGGAATCAATCAATATTTTGCAACAAAAATCAAATCTACTACATAGGATTCCTAAAAAATATAGACCTCATTTTGAAACAATTACAGATGAATCATACTCAATAAATCCAAAACTCGAAAAATTCCTATATAAAGATGGCTTAGTTCTAAAGCCAAATATCGGCAGTAGGAGCAGAAATACTTATCATCTTTTTATGAAAAATGAAAAATTAATAGTAAAAGATTTATTTACTTTAAAAATTAACAATAAATCCATGCATAATAATTTATTAGATTTTCTAGGAGATATAAAAACTTTTAAAAAAAGAGAAGGTATTTATTCAAATTTAATTTTAATGCCTTATTTAAAACATTCTAATATTTTGCCAAAAAATGATATATCTATTGTATTTAGAACTATATCGGAATATTCAATGGAGCAAGATCAAATATCTATAAAAGAAGCTTGGATGGAAATATTTGATAAAAATAATAACCTAAACATTATTAATCATGAACAATATTTGTTTAATATTGATAGGCCTCAAATGAGGCTTGAAGAACTAGAGAAAATTTTGAATTTTAAATTTAAAAATGAAGAGCTAAGGAAAATTTATAAACTATTATTTAGTGCATCTAAAGCTGTTCATTCTATATTACCCCCAATTAATGAAGTTGCATGGGATTGGATTAAAACAGACAATAAGTTATATTTACTGGAAGGTAATTCATCTTTTAGCCTCTATCCTATTAAATACTTTAAAATTTTAAAAAATAGGTTACATTAAAATTATTTTAAGCTTAATGAAGTTAAAGAAAAATCCAAAATTAGTATCAGAAGTATTGGATGAGGAGATATGTCTTTTTAATCCCAAAAATGCAAAATATATTAATTTAAATTCAACAGGTTCCATAATATGGGGGCTTTTAGACACTTCAAAAGAAGTTGACGAAATTATTAAAATAATGAAAAAAGGATATAAAGATAAAAACACAAATATAGAAAATGAAATAATGTTATTTATAAATGATGGTATTGCAAATGATATTTTTTATTATGAAAAATAAGAAACTTCTTAAAGGTGCTTAAATTTTTATTTATCTTTATCTTATATTTTTTAGATACTTTAACCTGGATATTAATCAAATTCATATCGGGAGAACTCTTAATGAAATTGCTAAGAAAAAATTGCATAAATAAATTTAGCTTTAGATTAAAAGATAAAAAAATTTTTTTAATCAAGAAAAAAACTAGAGAATTTTGTGAAAAAAAATCTTTTTTTAGCTCATGTTTAAGTAAAGCAATATCTATTAAATTTATTTTTGACATACTTAATATAAATAACAAATTATATTTTGGGATAAGTAAGCATTCTAATGGCAAAAAAGTTGCTCATGCTTGGTTAGTTGATCCAAAAGCAGGAAAATCTATCACTCCTGGATTTTATAAAGATAAAGGACTTACAGTTTATAAATTTTAAGTTATTAATTACTTATGAAATTACCAACAAATGATCCAAAACTTTTAACCGAGGGTTTATATAAAACTGATATTTTTAATTTAAATCCAATGTTTGCAGTTCAATTGCAAAATAAACAACAACTATCATATGTACGTTCTTGGGAAGAAGCATTTGCTATTCATGGTGAAGCTTATATCTCAGATATCAATCCTGCTTATGTTGCCTCTCTAATAACTAATGTACAAACTAACACTTCCTCCCCTTATAAAAGGATTAAAAGACTACCTCGAGCTAACTTTATAAAAATACTAAGAAATGGGGATTTTAAAGCATACCCCTATGAACCTTTCGGAGGGGGGGTTTCTTCTCAAAAGGAGAGAGAACTCCATAACATTATTGATTATATTTTTCAAAATAAATTAAAAAATGCAATCCCCCAAGGCGAAAATAGAATAGGTTGTGAACTAAGTAGTGGGTTAGATTCTAATGCCATAGTTGGCGGGTTAATAAAAGGTTTAGATATTGATCCTAGAAATATTTTCACCTGGAGTCACGATGGTAATGGAGAAGAATCCTACATAAAAGAATTTCAGACTTTCCACAAACTCAATACTGAAAATACTCATATTAATAAAACTGAATACAAAAAAGAAAATTTCCAAGAATCATTAAAAGAAAATTTATTTATTTTTGGTATGCCTCATCAATTGGGAGGGAATACAGAGTGTATAAAATTTTTCAAAAAATGCTCTTGTAAGATATTATTTAGTGGTTTTGGGGGTGATCAAGCTATTAGCCACAATGGACATAACCTAGCAACAGACCTAATAAAAAATTTCGAATTTATTGAGTTCTTTCAGTGGATGGATAATCCTTTAAAGGCTCTAAAAACAATGCTTGGGAGAACATATGGACTAATCAATAACGACTGGCAGGAAAGTAAATTTTCAAAAAAAGTTTCTCATATGAAAAAGAATAATTTACTTATTTCATTGCTGACAGAAAAAGGTAAAGATTGGCTAATTCCGCACTTGTCAAAAGAGTTTATTGCTGAGATTGATACGTATAGTACACTTCATAACTCAATAAGACAAAGATGTATGTCTCAATGGGTCTCTGTAAGACTAGAAGAAGAAGTAAGATTGGCTGCCAAATATGGAATAAGAAAATATTTTCCCTTATTGGATGAAACACTTTTAGGAACTCTTTTAAATCAAGATCCAAAGTATTTCGCAGAAAAATATCTTCAAGGTAGATTAATCCACAGAAAATCTTTTGCAAAATATCTTCCCGAGAAGTTAAGACTAGATCCATCAAAATATAGAGATATAAATAATCAATGGACTGCATTTGAAAGAGAAAAGCAAGCTAAGGTTTTAAATGATCTAATTGAATTTTCTCAACAATGGAATCAACATTTATCTAAATTTTGGCAATTAGATGAGTTAAAGAAATATGCTATTAATACTCAAATAAATATTAAGAAAATTAATATTCATGAGAGTAGCAAGGTTATCAAAGCTATGAGAACCGTTAATAAATTAAGTTGTTGGTTTTCTGAACTAGAATGAAAATTGATATAACCACATCCAAACAGCTAAGACTCCTTTTTTATCTTATTAAAGAAGCTGGATATAAAGAAACATTAAAGTTTGGATTATTGATTATCTATAATTATTTTTTAGAAATAATAAGCTTAAGTATAGGAATAAAGATTCTTTTAAATCAAAATTACAGAATTGATGACCTAAATCAAGAATATGGAATCCCTTTATCTATTACCTTAATAATCATAATTTTATCAATAAGGTCATTTTCAAGAGTTTTTACTATTAACTTACAAGAAAGAATAAAATGTGAGC
Source organism: Prochlorococcus marinus XMU1412 (assembly GCF_017696315.1). Classification (NCBI taxonomy): domain Bacteria; kingdom Bacillati; phylum Cyanobacteriota; class Cyanophyceae; order Synechococcales; family Prochlorococcaceae; genus Prochlorococcus; species Prochlorococcus marinus. The sequence continues at coordinate 211,903 of NZ_JAAORJ010000004.1, forward strand.
TTGCTAATAAATTCAAGGAAGAAACGCTTAAAAACATTTTGAAATCAGATTATGAAAATTTAAGAGATATAGGTAGAGGTTCTTTACATAAAATAATTCTTATAAACATTTCAAAATCGATTTCATCAATTGACCAATTTTTAAGGCTTATAAATCAGTTTATATGCTTCTTAGCATACTTATTCGGACTAATATTTTTTAAAACTTATGATGTTAAGCTAATAACAATAGTTTTAATCTCTTCATTTACAACTTTAGTAATTTATAACCCCAATACTTGGAATCTTGGGCAATTAATAAACAAGCATACAGGACAATTAAATAAAATTATTGGAAATGGACTAGTAGGGATCAAAACAATTAAGTCTGCGAATTCCGAAGAATGGCTTCTTAATAAATTCAAACGAAGTAATAAAAACTATAAGAAGTTAATGCTTGAAAACATTTACAGAAATAATTTATTTGTTTGTTTTAAAGATATTGTTGTTCTAATTTCCGTTGGCACTTGGTTAATTTTGATCAGAAATGATTTGGATATATTATCTGCAGGAACAAGTTTATTGTTCTGCTACAAGTTATCTAATGCAGCTACAAATGGAATAAGAAACTGGAGATCTTGTATAAATGGATTACCAGCTTACTTAGAACTTAAAGAGATTACCTCTAAAATAAAAAAGAATAAAATCAAAAATAATTTACCCACTAAAACGAGTAAAATTTTAAATGAATTTATTAGTAATAAAAATCAAATAATCTCAATAAGTTGGGAAAACAAAAAAAATAAAAAAATAAAAATAAATAAATTAAGTCTCAATGTAGGAGAAATTACTGTTATTTCAGGAATTTCAGGAGTAGGCAAAACAAGATTGATTGATACATTCATAGGTCTTAGTGACTTAAAAGGATCATCATGGACAATCAAATTAAAAAATAAAAATTTAAAACTCAATGGATACACTGAATCTGAATTATTAGCAAGAGAACTTATTTCATACTCACCACAAGATGCAATGCTGATAGAAGCATCTTTAAAAGATAATCTATTATTGGGTAATTCATTAAATTACAGAGATAAGGACATTTTAGAATACTTAAGAAAAATGAATCTTCAACATATCAATAATAGGAATTTTGGACTAAATAAAGAAATAGATTTCTCAATCAATCCATATTCAGGCGGAGAGATTCAGAAAATTAATATTTTAAGAAGCTGGTTAAAAGATAATCCAATAGAAATATATGATGAGCCTACAACATTTCAAGATGATAAATCTGTAAAAAATATAATTGAAAAATTAAAAGAAAGGTCTCAAAACAAAATGATATTAATTGTAAGCCACGATTTCAGAATAATCCAGATAGCAAATAAACAGCTCATCCTAAATTCATAGGAAATTAAAACCTAACCTTTGCAATGAAAGAAACAATATTTGATGATAATTGGAAAAAAGAAATTAATAGTCTTATTAAATTATTCAATTTTATTTATATAAATAAAAAATATATTAATAATAAAAATAAAAGAAAGATAAAAATTAAAGTTTATAATCAGAATTTTTTTATAAGAACAGCCATAAGACATAATTTTGTCGTTAATGTTCAAAACTTTATGATTTTAGAAAAAAAATCATTGCAACAAAAAATAAAATATCTGTCTGATTTAGAAGTAAAAAAACTTATGGCTATAACTGGCTACAATTGTCTAATATCAGAGGTTCTACAAGAAAATAAGATTCCTGTAATAATATACAAAGGAATTATATTATCGCTCTTAACTAATAGAAAATTTAAGGACAGACAATGTAATGATATTGACATCCTAGTTAATGAGATAGATGTAAAAAAAACAGTTAAAATTCTTGAAAAAATAGGTTTTACAATAAAATATGGTTTCTTTAAAAATGAATCTAATTCTCTAATAGAAAAGTATTATCTTTTTGGGAATAATGCACTAACGTTAAGTAAAAAAATAAGCAGTTTTGAAATAAATATAGACTTACATTGGAAAATAATAACAACTAGTCCAAATATTATAAGTTTTGAAGAACTTTGGAACTCAAGAAAAATAATTGAACTAAATGGAGTAAAAATAAATACATTAAATTACTATTACACTTACTTAACATGCTGCTATAACTCTTCAAAAAATAAATGGAATAATATAAGTAATCTTTTAGATATTGCTTTGTTGAAAGGAGAGTTAAATAAAGATCAAATAACTTCTCTTGATAGCAATTTGGTTGTTAAAAATACTAATATTGTCGTTGATTCACTTTTAAACGATGAAATATACAAATATCAAAAAGGTTCAAAAAAAGTAGAAGAAATATTGATTTTGTCTAAGAATAGTCAAATAAAACATAGTAAAGGAACAAATAAAAAGAAAAAAACTAGTTTTTGGGAAAAATTTTCTTTAGCGAAACAAAGGATGGGAATGTGTGAAACATACGAAGATAAGTTGAGAGTTCTTGTAACAGTTTTTTTCCCTGTTTCAATTTTTATAAGTAAAAAAAATACTATTATTGCAAATCCTTTATTTATAGTAAAAAATATCTTTGCTAAATTGTTACTTGACTAATAATAAATCATTAAAGAAAAAGAGCTTATTTAAATCATTATATTTTTCTCCAAACAGCTAGTAATTTTCCTTGAAAAATCACTTGGTTAGGATCTATTACGATTGGTTCATATGCTGAATTTGCCGCTTCTAAAAATATCTTATTCCCTTTTTTAAAAAAATATTTTAAGGTAGTTCCTAAACCAGGAACCAAAGCACTTACTATATCTCCATTTCTTAATGCAAATGCATCTTTAATTGGCTCCATTAGCACCATATCGCCATCAGCAATGCAAGCATCAACCATAGAATCTCCATTTACTGTTAATGCGAACACATCTCTCTTTTTGAGGACATCAGAAATATCTAGATTTTCCTGCTGCACATCAGAAAAGGTCTCTATTAACCCTCCAGCTGCAACTGAACCCATGATTGGAACCTTATCGAATTGGTCTGCTATCTGCATTGTTCTTGCTTTTCCTTCCTGCCATGAAATATATCCTTTTTCTTGTAAATGTTTCAAACGACTTTGAATTGGAGCAGGTGATTTTAAATTCATAGCTTGCATCATTTGCCTTATGGAGGGACTATGTTGAAATTCTTTCATATAGTCCTTTATCCATTTGTATAGCTCATGCTGAGGTTCTGTAAGATTATGATCAGAAGAAATGCCCACGGAACAGATGTACTCTAATACATTTGTACCTATTAACTAGATAAATTGCAAGTAATTTAGGACAAAATACAAGATAAAAGGGCTTGTTGAGCATGCATTCTATTTTCTGCTTGATCAAAAATTCTGCTATTTTTACTTTCAAAAATTTCTTCAGTAATCTCTTTTTCTCTATAAGCTGGAAGACAATGTAAAATTATGACATTTTCTTTGGCTTGGTTAACTAAATCTTGATCAAGAGTGAATCCATTAAAATCTTTATCTTTTTCTTCTTTCTGATCTTCTTCACCCATTGAAGACCATACATCTGTATACAAAACATTCGCTCCTAAAACAGCAGAATTAACATCATTTGTTATCTGTAAAAAGTCCTCATTATTATTAATTGCCTTTGCCCTTTGAATAATAGATTTATCAGGTTCATAACCTACAGGACAAGCTATCCTAATCTTTGCCTCTAACAATGCTCCGCATAAAATCAGGGAATTAGATACATTATTACCATCGCCTATAAAAGTCAAAACAATATCTTCAAAAGAGCCAAACTCTTCTTTAATAGTAAGAAAATCAGCCAAAGCTTGACAAGGATGCTCTAGATCAGTAAGCGCATTTATTACAGGCTTTGTAGACCATTTTGCATAATCTTCTATATCTGAATGTTTAAAAGTTCTTATAGCTAAAACATCGCAATACCTGCTAAGAACTCTTGCAGTATCCTTAATAGGCTCTCCTCTTCCAATTTGAGATGTATTTGGGTTTAAGTCAATAGTTGTTCCTCCTAGTCGGGACATGGCAACTTGAAAACTCACTCTCGTACGAGTTGATGATTTATCAAAAACCAAACCAAGAACTTTTTTTTCACAATCTACAGATATTTCTTTTTTCTTAAGTTGTTGTGCTAACTCTAAAATATAAATCAACTCTAGCTTAGTTATGTCTAGACTTGATAAGAAATCTTTACTTGCAAGCTTTTTAGGTTTAAACATTATTAAAAAAACTGAATTTTAAATAAGTTTTTTTATACGGGCAATTTAGTCTCTGAAAGCAAATTTTTAAGATCCTCACCTTCAATTACCTCTTCCTGAAGAATTTTTTGTGATATTGATTCAAGGAGAGGTAAATTATTTCTCAAAATTTTTAAAGCAGTTTCATGTGCATCATCCACTAGCTCTCTTACTTCTTTATCTATGGCTTGGGCTGTCGCATCACTAACTGATCTTCTTGGATTATTACTATTGCCAAGGAATTGACCTCCGCCTTGTTTATCATATGCCAAAGGTCCAAGTATATCACTCATTCCAAAAGTTCCTACCATTTGTTCCGCGATATCAGTTGCTCTTTGCAAGTCATTTGAAGCTCCAGTAGTAATTTTTCCAAAAACGACTTCTTCAGCAGACCTTCCACCAAGTAGGGTAGCAATTTGACCTTTTAATTCTTCTTTGGAATTTAAGAATCTTTCTTCAGTGGGTAATTGAAGGGTGTAACCTAAAGCACTCATACCTCTAGGGACAATGGAAATTTTAGCAACTTTTGAGCCTCCGGGCATAAGATGTCCAACAATTGCATGACCAACTTCGTGGTAAGCAACAACTTTTTTCTCATCATCTTGTAACACTCTACTTTTCTTTTCTAAACCAGCCACTACCCTCTCTATAGCCTCACTTAGATCTTGTTGTTGCACGCTTTTCCTTTTAGCTCTAGCTGCTAGCAAAGCAGCCTCGTTAACCATATTTGCTAGGTCAGCCCCTGCAAATCCACTTGTGGCTTGAGCAATAGAATCTAGATCTATAGAATCAGATAACTTAATCTTTTTAGTATAAATCTCAAGAATAGTTTTTCTACCTGACAGATCAGGTCTATCCACTAAAACTTGTCTATCAAATCTTCCAGGTCTTAACAGTGCTGCATCTAGAACTTCAGGCTGGTTTGTAGCGGCAAGTACTATTACTGGCTTATCAGTGGACGCGAAACCGTCCATTTCTGTGAGGAGTTGGTTTAAAGTTTGTTCTCTTTCATCATTTCCACCCACAACTCCCATTGATCCTGAACGGCTTTTACCAATTGCGTCAAGCTCATCAATAAATATTATGCAAGGTGCTTTTTTCTTGGCTTGCTCGAACAAATCTCTAACTCTGGCAGCACCAGCACCAACAAATAATTCTACAAATTCAGAACCTGAAATAATAAAGAATGGAACTTCAGCTTCTCCAGCAACGGCTTTAGAGAGAAGAGTTTTTCCTGTTCCAGGAGGTCCAACAAGAAGGACACCTTTTGGAATCCTTGCTCCAATATCAGTATATCTTTCAGGTTTTTTTAAAAAATCAACAATTTCTGTAAGCTCATCTTTTGCTTCATCAACCCCTGCAACATCATCAAAAGTAACTTTAGATTCATCATCAGGAACATAAACTTTTGCTTTACTTTTGGTAAAACTTAAGGCTCCCTGCGCTCCCCCTCCTCCCATACTTCTTCTAGCAAAGAATTGTAAAACAAGGATGAAAATTAATGGGGGAACTACCCAGCTCAAGATTGTTGAAAAGAAATTAGGTTTCTTGGGAGGCGCAGCTGCAAATTCTACCCCTTTACTTTCTAGTCTTTGAGGAAGATCCATATCAAAAATTGGTGTTGTCGCTAAAACAGAAGGAGCGCCTTCTTCAGCTCCATTTAGTTCATATCTAATTTGCTCTTGTGTAATGTAAGCTCTCTTAACTTCCCCATCATTCACTTGATCTATAAATAAAGAGTAGGGAACTCTTGGTATTTGCATATTTTGATTAGGGAAAAGGCTACTGAATAGAAGCAACGCTCCAACACCAATTAAAATAATATTTACAATTCCAAATCTTCTATTAGGTTGATTATCGTCTTGTCTTATTGGCATGATTGTATTCCATTTTTATCATTATAAACTAAACGAAGAGTATTCGTATTCGTATGAATTTTATTGGGTAAGAACCGAACGGTACTTAAACCTAATACTTTAGTAGTCATAACAGAAATTTTTCAATGAGCTTTTTACGAAGATATCATTACCTATAAATCTAATTTTTGATCCACTTAATTTAATAGTTTCATTCATTTCTCTAAATTCAAAATCTCCAAAAGGATTCATACTATTTTCTCCTCCTAAAATTTTTGGAGCGATAAAAGATATTATTTCGTTTATGCATCCTGCTTTAACTGCTGAAGTCGCCAATTTTGGGCCGCATTCCCACAAAACTTTATTAAATCCTCTTTTAGCTAGCAATTTTGAAATTAACTCTGGATTATCTGAAGATATCTTCTCAACCTCCACACATTTTGGGATTCTTTTAAGAAAACTTTCATTGGCTGTTCTGGAATCGTAAATAATTAAAGTTTTAGCCTCATTACAATCCCAAAGATTTGATTTTGTTGGTAAATCTAAAGTTTTTGTAAAAACGACTCGCAAAGGTTCTGGAGTTTTCGAACCTCTAGAAGTCAAAAGTGGGTTATCTTTTCTTAAGGTGTTCCCACCAATAATTATTGCGTCAAATTCTGCTCTAAAATTATGAACTAGAGATCTAGAATCTTCATTGGTAATCCATTTACTTTTTCCATTTTTTAGACCTATTCTGCCATCAATACTCATTGCCCATTTAAGAACCCCAAATGCCTTATTTGTTATGTTCCTATAAATAAAAGCCTTATTTAATTCTAGAGATTCTTTTTTACATAATCCTAAATGAACTTTTATACCAGCTTCTTCCAGTAATTTAATACCTTTTCCAGATACTCTTTTATCAGGATCTTTATTTGATATATATATCTTTTTAATACCTGAGGATATTACCTTATCTACACATGGAGGCGTTCTACCTTGATGACAGCAAGGTTCAAGATTTACATACATTGTTCCATCTTTAGCATCCTTTTTTAAATTATTAAAAGCCATTGCCTCTGCATGAGGCATCCCTGCCTTTAAATGAAACCCTTCTGAAATAAGACTTCCATTCTTATCAAGTATCACCGCTCCCACCATAGGATTAGGACTTGTTGTATTTTTGCCTAATGAAGCCAAAAAAATTGCTCTTTTCATCCATTTTGTATGGCTTACATTTTTTTCAGACATCTCCAAAAATCAAATTCAGTTTATTGATCTCCACTCTTTAACAACGAAGGGAGGTACAGGTAACTCAGAAAAAACTCCTGACAATGATAATCTTAATGGTCTATTTTTATCTAAATTTTTAATCAATTCATCAAGATCGAATTCTGCTGCTGCTTGTCTTCCATCATTTGCTAATTCCACATTAAGTAATGTTTTATCATCTAGAAGCCACTGTTTTCTCCCTGATTCAACCCTCAAGTCAGTGGGATGATCAATCCTGAGATTTCCTGGATATCCTATTACTCTCAAGATCAATTTATCTTCAAAAAGAGGGGATTTATAAGCTACTAATTGCCAAGTTTCAAAGTCCAAGTCTCTTAAAAACTCACTGCTAGCATTCATTAATGCACCATTAATTTCAGTTTCTGCAACTTCTGCAGATACTTTTAATGGGTTAAAAATAAAGGATAGTAGTAAAAGTAAAGGTATTATTCCTTTTAAAAAAATATTATTATTTGATTTTGTAATTTTCTTCATTTTCAGAATCCATCAGGGCATCAAGAGTTACAGCTGTTCTAACAATAGCTTGATATCTTTTGATTATTTTACGATTTTTTTCTATAACTCGAGATAAATTCAAAGTGTCTTTTTCAGAATAGCAAGAAGTTAAATCACTAGAATCTTCTTCAATAAACTCAAATTCACTATCTTTATTAATTAGAGTTAACAATAAATCATGTAATCTCTTTCTCCTTTCAGACAATTAATTCACTATGATAACTCGAATAATAATAAGATAATTTAATAAAACATTCAAACAATTTAGTTCTATTTCATTAAAAATTGATGACTGAAATTAATAGAAAAATTCATGTAATTGGAATTAATTCTTTTAAATTTGAGGATCTATCTCTCAAATCACAAAATCTATTTTTAAAAACAACAAATATTGCAGTTCCAAATTCATATTTTGAAGAAATTAAATCATGGAGCGAAAATTGTTTATTAAAAAAGAAATCATTTTTTTCGAGTAAAAGTGATAACGAACTTATTAATTGGCTTAGATCTCAGAAAAATGATGTTATTTTAATTTCTAGAGGAGATCCTCTTTGGTTTGGAATTGGGAGAATATTACTAGAAAATTTTTCAAAAGATGAATTAAATTTCTACCCTTCAAATACTTGCATTCAATTAGCATTTAGTAAGTTAAAGATTCCTTGGCAAGATGCTGTTAATGTAAGTATTCACGGCAGAGATCCTACCAAGTTAGTTGAGGCTCTTAAAGCAAGGCCTTCAAGTTTGGCTATTATTACAGATTCAAATAATAAGAGTTTAGAAATAATCAAAGAAAACTTATCAGAATTAAATCTGATTAACTTCTATGATTTTTGGCTCTGTGAAGAAATAGGCTTCGACAAAGAAAATATAAGAAAATTAAATCTTAAAGAATCATTACCTTCTGATATATCAAGTTTGAACATTGTTGTTCTTACAAAAACAAAGAAAAATTACTCAAATGATAATCTCGCTCTTTTCGGAATCAGTGACCATATTTTTAAGACCTTTGATGATAGACCAAACTTATTAACTAAAAGGGAGGTTCGTGTTCAAATCTTAGCTGATCTAGAACTCCCAAAAAATGGCGTAATATGGGATATAGGTGCGGGTTGTGGGTCAATTGGGTTAGAGGCATTAAAATTAAGGCCTAACTTAGATTTGTTTTGTATCGATAAAAGGTTTGGCTCAAAAGCATTAATACTAGAAAACTCTGAAAGGCTTGGAGTTAAACCAAAATTTATTTGTGAAGAAGACATAAATAATATCTTGAATACAAAAAATTTAAGTCCTTTTGAAAAACCTAATAGATTAGTAATTGGAGGCTGTGATAAAAAGACTAAACTTCATATTATTAATTCCTTAGATCAGTGGATGAGTATTGGAGATATTATCGTTATCCCAATAATTGACTTTCAAACTATTAAAGAATTGAAAGAGGAATTAGAAGATAAAAATTTCAAAACAAATTTAAATTTAATTCAGACCTATAAAAGCTTAAGTATTGCCGAGGGAATGAGATTAGAACCAAATAATCCTGTTTTTTTATTAAAAGGGAAAAAATAAATTCAAATAATTGTTATTTGTTAGGTTTAGCTACATGGGGCAAACCCCAACCTAATTTATTTCTTAAAACTTGGAAAAATTCATGATCTTCAAGTCGAATAAACTTTACTGAATGTTTACTTTTTCTTATTAAAACTCTATCTTCAGGCCAAACATAACAACCAGCATTTCCATCAACAACCATTACCAACCTTTCAGGAGTTGCAGGGAAAACAGTTACTGGTTCTGAATCATTAAAAACTAGCGCCCTTGAGGCCAACGAATGTGGCGCAATTGGAGTTAATTGTACTACTGGACAATCAGGTGTAATAACTGGTCCTCCAGCACTAAGAGAATATGCGGTAGAACCAGTTGGAGTAGATAAAATTACTCCATCAGCTGAAATATCCACAGGTGCATGTCGCCCTATAGAAATCTCAAAGTGACACATACTTGTTAGAGGTTCTCTATGAAGAGCCATCTCATTAAGGCAAAGAGACTCCCATCTCCTCTGATCATTCCTCATTACACTAATAATAAAGCAAGTTCTTTCTTCAATATCCCAATTTCCAGCAATTATTTTATCTATAGCCTCATCTAGGTTAGATAAGTAAGCTTCCGCAAGAAATCCTAAATGACCAGTATTTATTGTAAGAATTGGAATTTTAGCAGGTGCCGTTTGCCTTGCAGCAGAAAGTACAGTCCCATCTCCGCCAAGAACAATTGCAAATTCCATTGATGAATCAAACCCCTCAGGGACACAATTCGTATATCCCAAAGGACGAACATGTTGATCAGGATTTGCGAAACCGACCATCCCTCCAGAGCTACTAACTCTTACAACTTCAAAATTAGATTTTTCCAATTTTTTTTGAACAGAAGTTGCAGTTTGAACAGCTAGTTCCTTTCCATCATTAACGATTAGTCCTGCTTTACGTACCAATCAAAAAATTAAAACTAGGACTATCTTAAACTAATTTGTTGGACAATCCTAATTTAAAATTAAATACTATTAGAACTGTTCTAAGAATCTAATATCATTTGTATAAAATTTTCTGATGTCGTCGATCTGATGTCTCACCATACAAAATCTCTCAACTCCTAATCCTGCTGCAAAACCAGTCCATTTCTCAGAATCCATCCCTAATTTTTCTAACACCTTTGGATCAACCATTCCGCAACCCATTACTTCTAACCATTTACCTTTCCACTGGACGTCTACTTCTGCTGAAGGTTCAGTAAATGGGAAATAACTAGCTCTAAATCTTACAGGAATATCTCCAAAAAAGGCCTTTAAAAATGTAAGAACTGTTCCTCTTAAATGACTAAAATCAATATGTTCATCAATACATAAAACCTCAACCTGATTAAATACAGGGGAATGAGTAGCATCAACAGCATCTCTTCTATAAACTCTTCCGGGGGCAATAATTCTTACTGGAGGAGGGTTTTTCTCTAAGTATCTTATCTGAACAGGGGAAGTATGGGTTCTTAAAAGTCGATTTTCATCCAAGTAGAAAGTATCCTGCATATCTCTTGCAGGATGATTTTTGGGTATGTTGAGAGACTCAAAATTATAAAAATCAGTTTCTATTTCAGGTCCACTTTCAACTGAGTATCCTAAACCACAAAAAATATCTATTATTTCGTCTTGAGTTGAAATCAAGGGATGTTTATTCCCAGGGGGGGTTCCAATTGAAGGGATAGTTACATCAATTTTTTCTTTTTTAATCTTTTTATCTAAGGCTTCGCTGTTTAGTTTATTTTTTCTTTCAGTTATTAGTTCCTGCAAATTTATCTTTATTAAATTTGCCTTCTGGCCAATAATTGGTCTATCAGTAGCAGATAATTGACCCATTGTTTTCAAAATAATTGATAAATCACCTTTTTTTCCTAGCAAAGAAACTCTCAATTGATCCAGTTCTTCATGAGTATTAGAATTATCTATATTATTTTTTGCTGTTAGAGAAAGATTATTTAGTTTTTCCTCAATTTGACTTAATGATTCAATTTGACTCACTGATATAGTAAAAATAAGTATTACTTGTATCTTACTTAAATATCGTCCATAAATAAAATGTCTTGATTAATGAAACCGTTAAATATATTAATTAGCAATGATGATGGTGTTTTCGCAGCGGGGATAAGAGCTTTAGCAAAATCAGCCCAAAAAAGAGGACATAAGGTAAAAGTAGTATGTCCTGACCAAGAAAGATCAGCTACTGGTCATGGTCTTACTTTACAATCCCCATTAAGAGTGGAAAAAGCTGACGAATTATTTGGAGAGGGTATCGAAGCTTGGGGATGTTCCGGCACACCTGCTGATTGTGTCAAATTAGCACTATCTGAACTCTTGGATCATAAACCTGATCTGGTACTATCCGGCATAAATCACGGACCCAATTTAGGGACAGATATTTTTTGTTCGGGCACAGTTGCTGCGGCTATGGAAGGCACTTTAGAAAATGTTCCTTCCATGGCAATAAGTGTTGCTAGTTTTAAATGGAAAAATTTTGAATTTGCTGGAGAAATTGCAATGAATATTGCCGAACAAGCAATTAACGACAGTTGGCCAGCGTCACTTTTATTAAATTTGAACATACCCCCCTGCGAAAAAAACAAGATAAAAGAATTATCCTGGACAAGATTATCGGTAAGAAAATATAAAAATCAATTTTCCAAAAGGGAAGACCCGAGGGGTGATGATTATTATTGGTTAGCAGGTGAAGTCGTTTTAGATCTTAAATCGAAAGGTTACGGTCCTAAGAATTGGCCCAGTGACGTATCTCAAATACAAGAAAATAAAATATCTATCACACCTGTAGAACCAGATTTATTTTGGAGAGGTAATTTAGATGACCTACCTAAAATTAATAATTCATTTGTAAATCCTTCTTAAAAGCCATAAAGAAAAGCAAAGTCCAAAAAAATGGGCAGCGATAACTTGCGTGTTACTGAGAACTGATAATATTTCAAGACCAGTAATTGGGATATCAGATGTCGCTGTTATCAATTGTCCAGTTGTTTGAGAGGATGCTTGTATAAATAAGGCTCCCATAAGAGCTTGATATCCAATTAATCCAAACAAAATTCCAAATAAATCAACAATTAGGCCTCGTTTTATCAATTTACCGGTTTGTCCTCTTGAGGGTCTTGCGTTGCTTGCGATTGCTCTTCCTGTTTTAACTATTAACCAACCTTGCCAAAGACTAAAAAGTAGTAAAATCAAGGATATTGTTGTAAGTGAGAGACCAGGCGCTAAGCCAAGCTGACCTTCGCTGTTATTTACAACATTTGAAAAAAGCAAAACAGCTGCAACAACAACACCTAAAATGGACTGAACCCAAAAGCGTATCCATCCAATGCGCCGCATTCCAAATGAAAGGGACTGAAAATCCATTTTGTCAGACATTCATTTGATTTAATAAACTTTAATCAATCCAAATTTGCCACTAAAATCATAAAATTGCACGTAATCTTTTGATCTCTTTAATATCGCCATCTGAAGTTAAGAGTCCTACCTCAATAGCTATTGGAAGTTTTGATGGCCTTCATGCTGGCCACAGACAATTAATAAAAAGTGTAGTTAAAGAAAATAAATATACCCCAACAATTGCAAGCTTCTGGCCCCATCCCAGAGAAGTTCTTTACAAAGAGGCCCGTCTTAGACTTGATCTCCCTAATGAAAAACTATCTATTCTTGAAGATCTGGGGATTGAACAATTAGTTCTGATTCCTTTTGATATGGAACTATCCAAATTAAGTGCCGAAAGATTCGTAAGAGATATTTTGATAAATCAATTACAAGCAAAAAACATTTCTGTAGGTGCTAATTTTAAATTTGGTTTCAGAAGAAGTGGAGATATAAATACAATAAAAAATATTATTAAGGATACGGATATTAAACTAAAAATTATTCCAATTTTAGAAGACAAGGAAGGTAGAATCAGCAGCAGCAGAATAAGAGATCTATTAGAGAAAAGTGATCTGAAAAATGCTTTCAAAATTCTTAATCGGCCTTATAGTTTTAATGGAAAAGTTGTTAAAGGTAAAGGCATCGGAAAAAGTATAGGATGGCCTACCGCAAATCTTGAAATAGATGGCAGAAAATTTTTACCTGGAGAAGGAGTTTACGCATCTTGGACAACTATAGAAAATTCCAACAAAAAAATTGAATCTGTTATGAATCTTGGCTCTCAACCAACAATAAATCCATTATTGCCTTCTGCAGTTGAAGTCCATTTAATAAATAAAGATATCGATCTATATGGTTTAAATCTATCTGTTGAACCAGTTGAAAAACTTAGATCTCAAATCAAGTTCAAAAATATAGATCAACTTTCTAATCAAATTAAAAAAGATAGAGATAATGCTCTAAAAATTTTTAAAAACTACAAAAAATAAATTACAAATGCTGAATTACAATCCTAAAGACGCTGAAGATTTAAGAATTTATCAAATTATTGACGCTAATTTAGATAGAGCCAGAGAAGGGCTAAGAGTATTAGAGGATTGGGCTAGATTTGGCCTAGGCAAAGAAAAATATGTTGAAAAGATTAAGAACTTTAGGCAAATTTTAGGAAAAAATCATTTAGAAGTTTATAAACAATCTAGAAATCACATTGAGGACAAATGTAAAGGATTGACTCATCAAGAGCAATTTAACAGAAAAACTTCTGAGCAGATTATAAGTTCTAATTCAGCCAGAATTCAAGAAGCATTACGAGTCATAGAAGAATTCTCAAGGCTGCAGAATCATGAGCTTTCAAAAATCGCTTCTGAAATTAGATATGAAATTTATACTATTGAAATTGACTTATTAACTTTTAGCAAGTTTAAGAAGTCGGAGAAAATATTAAAAGAAAATGACTTATATGTAATCACAGATCAAAAAAACAATTTACTAGAAATAATAGAAGAGATTTTAATTGCTGGAGTAAGAATTATTCAACATAGATTTAAAAAGGGAACTGATCAAGATCATCTTAAAGAAGCAATTCAGATTAAAAATCTATGTAAAAGATATAATTCTTTGTTTATCGTTAACGACAGACTTGATATAGCTCTGGCATCTAACGCTGATGGGATTCATCTTGGTCAAGACGATTTAGATTTAAAAACCGCAAGGAAACTATTAGGATATTCAAAAATTATCGGTATAAGTGCAAATAATGCAATTGATATTTCAAATGCTCTTGATGAGGGTTGTGATTACATAGGAATAGGGCCAGTATTTGAAACTACAACAAAAAAGAATAAAATACCTTTAGGTATTGAAAATATCAAAACATTAACAAAGGATATAAATATTCCTTGGTTCGCTATTGGAGGAATCAAGTCAAACAATATTTCAATTTTAAAAAGAAGTGGGTTTAAAAAAGTTGCCTTAGTTTCGGAATTAATGAATTCTGAAGATCCTAAAGAAGACGCTATGATGATTTTAAAAAAGTTGTCTCATGAAAATTAGGGTAAATGGAGAAGAAAAAAAAATAGAACTTGATCAAGAAAATGCTCTACTATCTACAGCTCTTCATCATATGGGATATAAACCAAACACAATTGTAGTGGAGTTAAATAATTTAATTATAAATTCAATGAAATGGGAAACAGTTAAGCTTAAAGATGGCGATAATTTAGAAATTGTTTCAATAGTTGGTGGCGGATAAAAGAAAAATATTTAATGTATTAAAAATCTTCATATTTTTTTAAGTTTAGGCTTGAAACAATTACCAAATTTCTCCTTTTTTCGTTTTATATTTTTAATACTTAAAACTAACAATGAAAGAAAAAATTGATAGCAACTCAAGATCTCTAAAATGGGAGCGAAATGGGGAGTTAGCCCATAAAGATCTCTCCGAGCTGATTGAAAGATTAAAAAATGTAGAAAGTGAACATACCTCATCTGAGCTGTCTAGATTAGGTACAAAATCAAACGTAAAAGATTAAATTTGTTACTTAGATCTTGTTTTTATAAAAATTTGTACCAAATTAAAAATACTGAATATAAAAATAAATGCCGAAAAGATTTCCAGAGTGGGTAAATACAGAAGTCGTTATAAAAGCAATCAAAATGAGAGAAGAAGGAATGCTATCAAAACAACTAAATTTATGGATAGAAAACCTATTAGAAATACAAAAAAAGTGATTGTTTAGGAAATACTTTTAATAATTCTTAGAGCCGCCATTGCTGCTCCATAACCATTATCTATATTCATAACTGCAATACCTGGAGAACAGCTTGACAACATACTATTTAAAGCAGTTTCTCCATCCTTGCTAACGCCGTATCCTACTGAGACAGGTACTGCAATTATCGGTTGTGCCAACAATCCACCTACAACCGTTGCCAAAGCTCCTTCCATTCCAGCACAAACTATTAATACATCATATTTATTAATTTCTTCTAACTGACTCATCAATCGATGAAGTCCCGCTACTCCAACATCTATAAAAGATTTACACTTCACTCCGTAAATTTCAAGTGCTAATTGGGCTTCAAGTGTTACAGCCAAATCGCTTGAGCCGCCTGATATGATGGCAACTTTTTTATTCGTATTTATTTTATTCAGATTTTTCCCAATTGTTAGGCAATTTGCTTCTTGATAGAATCGTGCATCATCATACAAATCTAAAAGATAATTAGCCTTTTCACTATTAATCCTAGTAATGAAAACAACCTCATTTTTACTTAATACATTTTCAGATAATCTCTCTAATTGGTCGATACTCTTATCTTGCCCCCAAATAGCCTCAATGAGTCCAAGCCTATCTCTTCTTTGAAAATCAAACTTGATATCAAAATTCATATTTGCTTATCCAATTCTCCCTCATAAATCAATTCAAAAGGATTTTCACCTACACTTAGAGCAGCTTTAACATTAGCTTCAAATTTTTGTTGAACTACATTTACTTCTGACATTGGTATGTTCTTCCATAATTTCTTACTTTTCCAATTTACCAATATTAAAGCTTCTTCTTTTTCTTTATCCCAAAATAATTGTCTTTCCAAAAACCCATCTTGCGAGGATAACCATGGCTCCCATATTTCTTTTTCAGCATTCAACCATGCTTCTTTTGCATAGGCAGGGACTTTAAGTCTTAATTCCTCTATGACCATATCACCTTGATAATTTTTCATTGTAAGAGCTTTTAGATTTGGAGTATTTGATTGAAAAATTAAAACTATTAGGCAAATAAATACTAGACAAAATCTTTGAATTTTTTTTTTCAAATTTAAATTTAATTTCATTTTTTCTTAAGCAATGCTACAGAATGGCAACTTATACCCTCTTCTCTTCCTTCTGGACCCAATTTTTCATTTGTAGTTGCCTTTATCCCAATTAAATTTTCATCAACACTCAAGATATCTGAAATATTTTTTTTCATTAATTGTATATGAGGCATGATTTTAGGCCTTTCTGCAATAATCACACTATCAATATTATTAACTTCCCACCCTTTACTTCTAATTAAAAATATAACTTGAGATAATAGTATTAAACTATCTGCATTTTTCCACTTTTCATCCGTCGGTGGGAAATATTTGCCAATATCTCCTAGTGATAGGGCGCCTAATAGTGAATCCATAATTGAATGGCTTAAGACATCAGCATCACTGTGTCCATCTAACCCTAAATTATCAGGATGATGTAATTCAACACCTCCAATGATCAAGTTTCTACCTTTTACAAGTCTGTGCATATCATATCCATTGCCAATACGGAAATCAGGAAGAGAATTAGTCATAGCAATGGGTTTGGATTATCTAAAAACAATCTACAAGTAATTTATGATTTTAACCTTATCATAGGTAACTTGTCATTTTTACTAATAATTAAACATATTTTTCTTTCCAAATATGTAATAGTAAATAATAGTAAATGTTCTTTTTTTTAATTCACCAATTCTTCTTTGAGAAAAGATCTTAAAAAAAATGAAATTAATTCCAAAATAGTCTTCCAACTATTAATAATTTCTATTAAATATATTCATGGGCTTAAATTTTAATCAATCAATTCTTTATTATTCAATTAAGGGTAGTTTAAAAAAACTCTTACTTTATTCTTAATGAAATACTGTCTATATATTACTTATGATGGCCTATTAGATCCCTTAGGCCAATCTCAGATTCTTCCTTACTTAAGAAATTTAAATAAAAATGATAATAAATTTATAGTTGTTAGTTATGAAAAAATTGAGAAGAATAAAATTGAAATAAAATCACTAAAGAAAATTTTAGAAAGAGAGGGGTTTGAATGGATAATCCTTCCTTTTAAAAAAGGCAAAATACATTTTTTATTAAGAATAATATTCGGAGTGATTCGTATTAAAACATTACTAATCTTAAGAAAGATTAATTTAGTTCATTTAAGAGGCTGTTTCCCAGGCCTTATTTACATACTTACTTTTTCTTCAACAAATTATTTATATGACCTAAGGGCCTTTTTTGGACAATGGGCTGATGGAGGAATTACAAAGTATAATTCCCTAGCTTATAAATTTTCATTGTTACTTGAAAAAAGAATAATAAATAAAGCAAGTGCGATAGTAGTACTAGATCAATCTGGCAAAGAATACATAGAAAAAAATTATGCCCTCAAGAGTCCCACCTATATAATCTCCACAGCAACAGATTTAAGTAAATATAAATTAAAAAAATTACCTAAATCAAATAAAAATAGATTAATAAAATTAGTTTATCTTGGTGGAGCAAGATTTCCTCCATATAGAATTGTGGATGCAATAATTCTAACCAAGATATTTATTAAAGCTGGAGTAAATTGTAGGTTAGATTTTATTAACAAGAATGACCATAATTTTATTGAAGATACTCTTTATAAATACCAAATTCCAAAAAATTCCTACACCATTAAAAATTTGAATCACGATCAAATTTATACAAAGCTTCCAGAATATGATGTAGGCTTTGTATTTTTAAATAAAGGTAAATGGATAAGAATGAGCTCCCCAACAAAGATAGGGGAATATTTAGCTGCAGGATTAATTGTTATAGGTAATCATGATATTGCTGTGCTTGATAGGCTATCTTTGGAATCAAAAAACATTGAGATCATAAAAGAATGTGGTGAAAAAATTTCTTATGAAAAAGATAAGATTTCTAATCTACTAAAAAAAATTTATAGTAAAAACACAAAACACGAGTCTCAAAAATTGGCAGAAAAATATTATTCATTAGAGAATGCAAACTCAGAGTATCAAAAAATTTACAATTTTTTAAATAAATGAAGTCATAATTCAGGAACATAACTCATAACTTCATTATTTCTATAGGGTATGACACCATTTATTATTCTCCCTTTAGCTCCTAATCTCTCCCATTCACTTTTAGCAAATGAAAGAAGACTCATATTTTGATCTGTACCAATATTTTTAATTATTCCACCATCACTATAGTTATCTAAACTCATAGCAATATCGAGTAATTTTTTAACAGCTTCTTCAACTCTCATAAAGTTCCTTAGTTGATTACCCAAGGTCATTTCAAAATTCTCCCCAGCTTGTGCTGCTCCAACGAGTTTAGGCCAAAACCTCAATTTATGGTCCCCTTTACCATACAAATGAAAAAATCTCGGTACTACAAGCTTTATCCCTTTGTCTTTCGCAAAATTTAGAGCAAACAGGCTGCCTGCTGCTTTTGAAAACCCATAGGCTCCGACGGGTTTTAAAGGAGCTGTTATTGGAATTCGATCAAATTCATCTCCTGAATAACCATATTCAAAACAAGATCCACAGATAATGAACTTAGTTATTCCGCTCTCAAAAGCGTTTTTAATTATTTGACTAGTTTGAATGAAATTTACCTTGGCACATTTCTCCCAATCATTGTGATTATTAACTACACCCTCTGATGCGCAATGTACAAAAATATCACAACCTTCCATATCTTTACTCCAATCGTTAAATAATTCTCCCCTGCAAATTTTTAATTTTCTTATGAATTCAACTCTAGGATTACTATTAGGCCTTAAAAGAGCCGTAACTTTATGCCCATTGAAAAGCAGTTCATTTACAAAATTACTTCCTACAAACCCACTAGCACCAGTAACAAAGAAATGCACTTATGAAATTTTGTCGTTTACATAGACAATTTAAACAAAATTTCTAATAATTACAAACAAATTATTTTTTTACTTTAAAGATTTGAATTTTTAGAGGCTTAGATAAAAATTTTATTTTATTTTTTTAAAAAGTCAATCCGTTATGTTTCCTTTATGTTAGGGAATTCCTGTATTTGATCTTCTTTAACCAAATCCTTACGTCTTTCTAGTGTTCTTATAAACATTTGTTTTTTTCTCCATGCTTTGATTTCATTGTGGTTACCGCTAACAAGGATATCTGGAACTTTCATATCTTTAAAAATCGCAGGTCTAGTATATTGGGGATATTCTAATAGATGATTATTATGGCTCTCATCTTTTAGAGATTCTGAATCTCCTAAAACGCCTGGCAATAACCTGGACAAACCATTAACTATTGACATGGCAGGTATTTCACCACCAGATAAAACATAATCTCCTAAAGATATCTCCTCATCTGCAAGACACCTCACTCTTTCATCAAAGCCTTCATATTGACCACAGATAATTATTAATTGATCAAGATTTGTCCATCTTAATAAATCATTTTGCTTGAGCACTTTCCCCTGGGGAGTCATTAATAGGGTTTTATTATTTGGAAATTTATTAACTGAATCATGGGCTTTATAAATTGGTTCTGGTTTCAATACCATCCCTGCTCCTCCACCATACGGTTTGTCATCTACTTGCCTATATGAACCTTCTCCAAAGTCTCTTAAATCGTGAAGATGCAAATTAATAATATTTTTATCTAAAGCTTTAGTAATAACCCCTAAATTATTTATCGATTCAAAAGCTTTAGGAAATAATGTAATTACATCAAAATTAAAACTAGTCATCTATGAATCTTCCTCGTAACCAAACTCAATTAGCCTTGATTGTTTTTTTCTCCAGTTTGGAACAACTTTCACAAACAACTCTAGATGAATTGGACTATCAATTAATTTAGATATATTTGATCTTGCTGACTGACCAATAACTTTTAACATTGAACCTTTTTTTCCAATTAGGATACCTTTTTGACTAGTTCTTTCAACAATAATAGTAGCCAAAATAGCTGTAAAGCACTTGCCATTTTTTCTTTTCATTTCCTCTATCTTTTCTATCTTTACTGCAACACTATGAGGAATTTCTTCTCTTGTATTTATTAATACTTGCTCTCTTACTAAATCTGACAATAAATTTTCTAATGGTTGGTCACAAATCATATCTTCACTATATAGTTTTGGTCCCTTTGGAAGACAATCAAGTACTATATCGACTAGTTCTGAACATCCTTCACCTTTAGAAGCACTTACAATTTGAAAGTTTCTGTTAATTCCAAAAAATCTTCTATATTGATCTAATCGTAAATTCTTAAATTCTTTATTAACCAAATCCCACTTATTTAATGCAACAATAAAATCAGTTTTATTTGCTATTAGAAAGTTCAAAATATATTCATCACCTCTACCAGGTTCTTCACTTGAATCAATTACAAAAATTACCATATCAACTCCATTAATTGCAGATTTAGCGTTTTTTACTAATATCTCTCCAAGTCGATGATGAGGTTTATGAACGCCTGGGGTATCGACAAAAATTATTTGCCCATCGTCTGTAGTAAGTATTCCTTTTAATTTGTTTCTGGTAGTTTGCGCTATTGGAGAAGTAATTGTTATTTTTTCTCCAATTAATTTATTTATTAAAGTAGATTTACCGACATTTGGCCTCCCTAGTAAAGTTACAAACCCAGATCTATAATTGGTCAAAGACTTTTAATGCATCAATAATAAAATTCTGATCAAAAATGAAAAAAAAAACCATAAGTTTAAAAGAAGCTTCGTTCACGCAAGCAATAAACATATCTGCACAATGGTGCAAAGAGTGGGGTGAAGATTTACTCAGCGAAGAGGTTTTAGCAGATAGAATCGCAGAGCTAACTAAAACAAGAAATGGACTCAGAGGATTTTTTGCATACGCTTTATCAGATAAAGACTGTTTTTTGTTAGATAAACTTCCTTTTTCACTAATTTACAAACTGAACGAAGGTGGTGATGCTGTAACAGAAATAGTAGTAAAAAATTTAATAATGAGTTCCGCTCAAATTATTATTCATCGAAGAAGTAATAATCATGAATATGAAACAGCCTCGGTGAACATTTCAGATAGATGTAAGGCAATTTTGAGACTGCTAGAAACTAGGTCAGTTACAAAGTCTGTTAATCAAGTCCTTAGAGACTTAGATAATATGGGAAACAGTTTTGATAATTCAGTAAAATATGACTCAGAACAAAAGGAATTCATAAAAAAACAAATTCTTGATGTCGCTCAATAAAAAAGCGTAGAAACAATTCTACGCTTAGGGTTAGTTATTTACTCAATGTACTTAGTCTCTTCTTCCACCGCCTTGAAGTGCAATCATTAGCCTCAATATAAAAACAAAAAGATTTATATAAGTTAGATACATACCTAAGGCCCCTGAAAGGTATTGATCATCATTATATCTTCTTGGCATTGTATAGAAATCAACGAAAGACATTGCAACAAACAAGACAGTTCCAAATCCTGCAATTATCAATTCGAGTCCTGAACCTCCAAAAACTCCTGGAGCAAAGAATCCTCCAATTAATTGGACAAACATTGCTATTAGCAGTCCTATCAACCCAAGACCAACTACCCCACTTAGTGCTTGACCAACGCTATCACTCATTCTTTGGCCAGTGTAAGAAGCAATAACGAAAGTTATACCTGTAGCTAAGGCAGCTGTTCCAACCGAACCAATCCCAATTGTTCCTATTGCTAAGGCAACTATTCCACTTAAGGTAAATCCAGTTAACAAGCTAAAGGCTGTGAGTAAAGGTAAAGCTTTTGCATTATTTGCATTATTTGCAGCGCTTGTGGCTATAAAAAACAAAATCAATTCTGCAATTAATGCAACTATTGAGAGAGGCTGGAAAAGCCCAGGATTTGTTGCTATGAGTGAGATACCTGCTAAAACGCCTAAAGAAGTTAAAACCATACCTCCACCGACGTAAGGTAAAGCTTTTTTAACAACGTTAGGTCCAACGATTGAACTAGTTTGTGCTTCACGAATAGCCTGATTGAAATTACTACTTGCTGGCATTTTTTTTATTAAACATAGACTTATTCTACTTGATTTTTGAAATTTCAGAGTACGGATCTCCAGAGTTATAAGTTTATTGATAAGCCTCAATGATTTTCTGAACTAAAGGATGACGAACTACATCTTCAATAGTTAAATAACAAAATTTTATATCTTGAGTTTCAGAGAAAATTCTCGATGCTTCGATGAGGCCGCTTTCCTGATCTTTTTTTAAATCAATTTGTGTAATATCTCCGTTTACAACCATTTTTGATCTCTCTCCTAATCTGGTCAAAAACATTCTCATTTGAGAGCAAGTTGTGTTTTGTGCTTCATCTAGGATAACTATCGCGTTATCTAAGGTTCTACCTCTCATAAATGCTAAAGGAGCAACTTCAATAATTCCTTTATCGATTAACGAATTTGTTCTATCAAAACCAAAAATGCTATGTAAAGAATCAAAAAGGGGTCTTAAATATGGATCTACTTTTTGTTGCAAATCACCAGGTAGAAATCCCAAACTTTCACCAGCTTCTACAGCTGGCCTGGTTAAAATAATTTTATCAATTTTTTTTTCGTTCAATAGTCTGGCCGCGCAAACAGTTGCTAAAAATGTCTTCCCAGTTCCAGCTGGTCCAATTGCGAACGTAAGATCATAATTTTCAATTGATTCAACATATTCTTTTTGCCTTATAGTTCTTGGTCTTAGATATCTTCCTTCTTTGGAACGCGCAAGAACTTTTTTCCCAAGTTCAGCATGTGAAGAAGATTCTCCCATATTTAAAGAACTTAAAGCCGCTTTAAGATCTACCTCTGGGACTTCTAACCCTTGTTCCCAAATTGGTCTTGTTAGTTCGACTAATGCTGAGGCTCTCTCAATCTTCGATATGACACCGTTCATTTCAAGTTGTAAGCCTCTTATGGTTAAAGAAACTCCTGTTAAGGACTCAAACTTTTTTAAGAAAGAATTACCCGGGCCTGATAATGCTGTAGCGGCATCAGAGCTTGGCAAGTCTATTGTGAAGTGACCAGTTTTGGAAACTTCCTTCATCTAGTTATTGAATAAAAATTTGTCAAATCACTAGCTTTCAGCTTCATTACTCTCGCTTTCAGCTTTACTACTATCATTTTCTTCGTCTTTAGTTTTAGCCTTAGCTAATTTTTCCTTCTCTAACTTTGCTTTGCCAATTGCGATAGAGGGCCTTTCTTTTTTTTCTAATAATCCTCCCTTTTCTAATAAAGATCTCACAACATCAGTTGGCTGAGCTCCCTGAGTAAGTCTTGTTCTTAAAGCTTCTGTATCAAGCCTAGTTTCCTTAGTTCTTGGGTTATAAAAACCTAGTTCTTCTAGAGGTCTACCATCTCTTCTGGAAGTACTGTTGGATGCAACGATTCTGAAACTTGCCTCTTTTTTCTTTCCAAAGCGCTTAAGGCGCAGTTTAATCATCTTGAATTAAAGTGTTTTTAATAATAATATCATTGAAAGGTATAAATTTAGAAACTATAAATCAGCAAACCCTTTTTTCTTCTTGTTATTTTTTTGTTTTTTCATCGGTTTATTACCAGTCATTCCTGGCATCCCGCCCATTCCTGGCATCCCGCCCATTCCTGGCATCCCGCCCATTCCTGGCATCCCGCCCATTCCTGGCATCCCGCCCATTCCTGGCATCCCACCGTTCGACATTTGTTTCATAAAGCCTCTCATTCTTTGAAAATCAGCTAATACTTTGTCTACATCTTTTGCTTCATAACCGCTACCTTGAGCGATTCTTTGTCTTCTTGAAGGCTGAGCAGCAAGAACCTCAGGTTTTTGTTTTTCCTCAAGAGTCATTGAAGAGATCATAGATTCTATTTTCTTTAATTGATCTTCTCCATCTTTTATCATCCCATCATCGATTTTGTTCATTCCAGGAATCAATTTAATCAATCCACCAAGTGATCCCATTCTTTTAATTAATCTCATTTGCTTAACAAAATCATTAAAATCAAAAGTCGCTTCTTGAAGTTTCTTTTGCATCGCTTCTGCATCAGCAAGTTCAACTTCTTTTTGGGCTTTTTCAACAAGTGTCAATACATCACCCATGCCTAAAATTCTGCTAGCCATTCTCTCTGGATGAAATGGTTGCAGTGCCTCTATTTTTTCACCGACACCTATAAATTTGATTGGTTTACCACTTATTTTCCTTATTGATAAAGCAGCACCTCCTCTTGAGTCCCCATCCAACTTAGTTAATATCGCCCCTGAAATTCCTACTTTTTCATGAAATGACTTTGTTAAGTCTGCAGCTTCTTGCCCAATCATTGAATCAACAACAAGCAATACTTCATCAGGATTAGAAACTTCTTTTATTCGAACCATTTCACTCATCATGGAATCATCTATTTGCAATCTTCCTGCAGTGTCAATAATTATCGAATTAAAATCATTTTCATTAGCAAAATTCAATGCGTCCTTTGCTATCTCTTCTGGTTTACTATTTTGTTGTTTAGCTGAAAAAACCTCCAAATCATATTGACTTCCCAATGTTTTAAGCTGCTCTACAGCTGCTGGTCGATAAATATCTGCAGCAACTAAAAGAACTTTTTTATCTTTTTCCTTCAAATACAGTCCTAATTTTCCTGTTGCAGTTGTTTTACCCGCTCCCTGAAGTCCAGCCATCAAAATGACTGTAGGACTATTTTCATTTTCGTTTAATGGAGAATTTTCATTCCCCATAATGTTAATCAATTCTTTATTTACAACTTCTATAAATTTTTGACCTGGATTTACACCCCTTACTACTTCTTCTCCAATGGCTTTATCTTTGACATCTGATATAAAATCTTTTACTACAGACAAGCTTACATCTGCATCAAGGAGTGCTCTTTTTACCTCCTTTAAGGCATCGTTAATGTTATTTTCACTAATTTTTGCTTCGCCTCTTAAACCCTTTACTGCGTCTTCAAAGCGTGAAGAGAGTTCATCAAACATTATTAAAAAGTAATTTTAATTATTATAGATGATCTTGAAGTTTGTAATTACAAGCCACTCACGAAATCAACCAATTTCCACGATTTATTTGAAAAACCCAAAATATATTTAACTTTAAGGGGATTCAATGATGTTTCATTAATAAATTCTCCAGAATTCTTTACTATTCTCTCTAGATAATTCAATTCAACTAAAACAACTATCCGAGATGAAGTTTGCGATTCCAAATCAATCTTACGAATTTGGGAATTAATCTCCTTGTAAATTCCCTTCTTGATATCGTTCTGTCTTTCTTCGATTGTTCGATCAATTAGACCTTTACTAACAATCTTAGAAAGATTAATTTCACCCTTTCCACCTAAGTAATTACTTTTATTAAAAAGCCATCCATTAATTAAATTCTTTATATCTTCCAAAGAAGGTGAAGCAGTATTAAGTTCTTTGAATTCATAGGAAATAATTGAAGTAGATTTCTCAGAAATAGAATTCAATTTACTTGAAGGATTTTTTTTTATTTCTTGAATAATATCTATCTCACTAAGCTTTTGATTTTTATCTTTTGCAATTAAAGGTTTTTCAGCAATAGATTCGTCCTGAATTGATTTTTTAAAATTATTTCTTAAAAATCCAATCCCAATACCAAATGCAAATAAGATCAAAAACGCATAGATATAAATTAAATACGGCGACCGATTAATTATCTGTTTATCCTTCAAGAATTCCCCAAAACTAAACTTTAATTCAGCAATTTTTTCAATAAAAAAATTATAAAACTCAATTGGTTTTTTCTTAAAGTATTCCTCATTGAATTCTATTTTTTTGGTCTCAACCTTTTCATAGCCTTGTTTTATGCCACCAGGCCAAGGTAATCTTCTTTCATCAATATTACCCAATATATTATCAAAATCTTCAGTCGTTTTTGTGGAGGTTTCCTTCTCAATTTGTTGGTTTTGAAGATTTGATCTAATTGCAATTTTGTTTGATTTCTTTTCTAATTTTTCAATAAATTCTTGAATTTCCCTATCTTCAAACCAAGAATCTAAATCCACCTCTCTTGAGTCAATGTCTCTATATCCAACTAAAACATCATTCTCTAACCAATTTTTACAGAAAATACATATCGCTTCTAACTTATTTCCAGGATAATTATTAAGCCAATCTCGTAAATTTTCATCAGAACTACTTGAAAACCTTGCAGAGGCTTGGTCAATATCAGCTAACAGCAAATCTAAACAGCCAACTAGAGGCATTGAATCAAGACCTGATAAATTTAGTTTCTTTAAAATTCTCCTGGCTTCAAATAATTTTTCTGGCTTTCTTCTAGAGAAACCAATAGCTGTTAAAGATAGAAACGCTAAAAATCCTGCTTCTAATGATCCTCTTTTTTGTAATTCAAGAAACAAATCAATCTGTTCTTGCACTGTCAAAAATGGCTTAATTTGTTGAAAAAAAACTTCAAACTCTTGCTGATTTAAATAATCTTTATACTCAGATTTATTATTACCCTCCAAACCACCTCTTTTGATTATTAAATTTTCCAACATACTTAAGCCTTTTTTATGAGACTCTTGATCATTTAAATCTCTACTAAGTAGATCTAGGATTCTGTAAGGAAGCAAAGCAACCAAATCTTCTTCAAGTTCTTTTCTAATTTCTCCAAGCTTTCCCATTCTTTGTAGAAGTTGTATACCCTCATGTAAAAAGTCTGCCGCGTTCGAATATGATCTAAGCTGTTGTTCTTGAATTGCAGAATCTCTAGCTGTTAAAGCAGCCAATAATATTAAATCAGCTTCTCTACTACTTCCTAAAGCTGGAGTTTGTGGGGGTTGTAATGCTTTTCTCGTAATTTTAAAAGCTTCTTTTGGTGAACCTGATTCCCAAAGAAGTATTAATCCTGCTACTTCTCTATTTGAGGAAAAATCCAATCCAGAATTGCCATTTAATAACAAATTTTCGTACTCTCTTCTGCTTTCTGGATCTGTAAGTAGATCTGCAGTGAGGCGAAGCAGCTCAGATCTTTGGGTTAAAACTTCATAAGTAAAACCTTCATCAGGTGTTTTATCTAACCGCAATTGAAACGCCCTTAATATTTCCTCAGAAGTTGCGGAGGGGCTTACGCCAATTAAACGAAAATGGTCTAAAGGAAGTTCCAAACAAATATCCTATTGAAAATTCTTAGACAAATTTTATCAAGTTAAAAATTTTTTTCACAAGGTCTTACAGAGTTATTAAAAAAAATCATGAAAATCGCCCATCACGGCTTAGAATGTTAACAAATCAAAACTTCGTTAAGGTATTTTTCTTGGAAACACACGTAGAGAGAATCTCAAATCTTCAAGACATAAAAAAAGCCGAATTAGATCGAGAAACCGGATTATTCCTTTATGAAGACATGACGCTTGGTCGTAGGTTTGAAGATAAGTGTGCAGAAATGTATTACAGGGGAAAAATGTTTGGTTTCGTTCATTTATACAACGGTCAAGAGGCTATAAGCACGGGAGTAATTGGCGCCATGAAAAAGAAACATGATTGGTTTTGTAGTACCTATCGCGATCATGTTCATGCACTAAGTGCGGGTGTTCCCTCATTTGAAGTAATGAGTGAACTTTTTGGTAAATCCACTGGTTGTAGCAAAGGCCGAGGTGGATCCATGCACTTATTTTCAAGAGAGCATCACCTACTAGGAGGATATGCATTTATTGGAGAGGGAATTCCAGTTGCCTTAGGGGCAGCCTTTTCAAGTAAATACAAAAAGGAAGTTGCAGGAAATAGTAATAGTGATGCCGTAACTGCAGCATTTTTTGGGGATGGGACTTGCAATAATGGGCAGTTTTTTGAATGTTTAAATATGGCTCAGTTATGGAAATTACCCATAATTTTTGTTGTTGAGAATAATAAATGGGCTATTGGTATGGCTCATGATAGAGCTACTAGTAATCCTGAAATCTGGAGAAAAGCGTCTGCTTTTGGCATGCACGGCGAGGAAGTTGATGGAATGGATGTATTAGCAGTAAGAGGGGCAGCACAAAGAGCAATTGAGCGAGCTAGGGCAGGAGAAGGGCCAACACTTTTAGAATGTTTAACTTATAGATATAGAGGGCATTCTCTTGCAGATCCAGATGAATTAAGATCTGAAAAAGAGAAGGAGTTTTGGGGGAAAAGAGATCCTATCAAGAAATTAGCTCAAGAAATTATTGATGGTAAATTTGCTACAGAAGAAGAATTAAAAATTATTGAAAAGAAAATTGATGCTGAAATATCGGAGTCAGTTAAAAATGCAATTGAAGCTCCTGAACCTCCTTCAGAAGAATTAACCAAATATATTTGGGCAGAAGATTAGATTAAATACCACTAGGTAATTTTCTGGTTAAATTCCTTAATTTTCTTAGTGCCTTAAGTTCAACTTGTCTTACTCTTTCTCTAGAAACTTCTAATAATCTTCCAATTTCTGCAAGCGTATGTCTCTCATTTGCATCAAGTCCAAACCTTAGTTTGAGAACATGTTGTTCTTGCTCGCTTAAATGACTTAACCACTTACCAAGTTGCTCTTGATGCATTTTCTGTTCAACTTGATCTAAGGGCTCTTCGTTATTACTATCTGCAATTAAATCTCCTAAAAAGCTCCTGCCGTCATCGCCATTTACTGGAGCATCTAAACTACTTGTCGATAAAGCTTGTCTTAAAACAGAATCCAATTCTTCAACATCAATTTCCATTGCCTCTGCAATTTCAATTCTGCTTGGCATAGCACCAAGCTTATGAGCTAAATCTCTACTAACTTTTCTAATAGATGCTAACCTTTCACTTAAATGAACTGGTAAACGAATTGTTCTTGATTGACAGGCAATTGCTCTTGTCATACTCTGCCTAATCCACCAAAAGGCATAAGTAGAAAACTTATATCCTCTTGTCGGATCAAATTTTTCAACAGCCCTCTCTAACCCAAGAGAACCTTCTTGAACTAAATCAAGTAATTCCAATCCTTTACCTTGATATTTTTTTGCCACACTGACAACTAATCTTAAATTAGCTTTCATCATTCTTTCTTTAGCTCTTCGACCAATTTTTATAGTTCTTTTTTGCTGAGTTGTAAAATCATTAATCTTTTCATTTAATTGTCCATCTTCTGTAAGAATCATCATCTTCTGGACTTGATTACCCAATTCAATCTCTTCGGCAGGTGTTAATAAAGGAACTCTTCCAATATTCTGCAAATACCAACTTATTGGATCATTACTCCTCCTTTTTGGTTGTTCTGATTGAACTGGTAATGATGAAACCATTTTTTGACCTATTTAGGTGTATAAACTCTCGTACACTTTTGTAGAAATGGCCAAATATTTAATGCGCGCTTCAGATTTCAAGTAATATTTGTACACTTATGTGTTTA
The DNA here is from genome assembly GCF_017696315.1 of Prochlorococcus marinus XMU1412. Taxonomy (NCBI): domain Bacteria; kingdom Bacillati; phylum Cyanobacteriota; class Cyanophyceae; order Synechococcales; family Prochlorococcaceae; genus Prochlorococcus; species Prochlorococcus marinus. Next base: position 241,845 of record NZ_JAAORJ010000004.1, read on the forward strand.
AAACTATAAATAACTCTCTTAAATTGTTTCTTTCAAGATATTTGTCTCGTTTTTATATTTCTCATTAATTTTGTCAGTTCATCACCAATAGCAGAAGCATTTGACCCACTTTTGCACTTTGATGCAGCAAATGAATGCAAAAGTACATATTTAGCAAAAAAATCTGTTGATATATTTCTACACAAGGTTAAATCAATCGCAGAACTACCAGCTACAAAACCAGATAAAAGATCACCCAATCCAGCTCGAGCTGTCTGAGAGTCGGTTCCAAAAAGTTGCCATACTTTTTTATTATCAGCAACTATGCTGTTAGCTCCTTTTAACAAAATACTGATATTGAATTCTTTTGCCGCATCACGAGCGAGCCCAACATTGGTCTTAGATTTTATATTAGGAAATAATCTTCCAAATTCTTTGCTATGTGGTGTAATCCATGTCTGAAACCTTCTCTCTAAAAAGAAATTTGCCCCCAACTTAGATTCCGAAATTCTATTAAGTGCATCTGCATCCAAAATTAATAATCCTTCAAAATCTAATAGAAAATCTTTTGATTTTTGCCAATCATCATTATCAATTCCTATTCCTGGACCGACAGCTAATGAATCAAACGCACTCAAATCAATATTTTTTAATGCACTGAAAAGAGATGAATTACCAGTTTGGTTACAATGCATAGTTTCTTTTAAAACTATTTCTGGGGCAACTTGCCAAATAGATTCAGCAACTATCCTAGGAAGGACGGCAGAGATAAAGCCTGCTCCACTGGATATGGCCCCTTTCAATGCCAAGTATGCAGCACCAGGATATTTTTCACTTCCGGCTATTAGTAATGTTCTGCCTCTTTGATATTTGTTGGAATTTTTTGGTAAAGAAGGTAAATCAATATTTTTTATATCTTTGTAAGTAACCTTAAAAATCTTTTTATCAATTTTGGATAGCTTACTAGTAGGCATCCCAATATCTATATGGTGCAATTCTCCAATAAAAGGTAAAGCAGAATCTTGGGTCAACCCAATCTTATAAAGACCAATGGCCAAGGTATAGTCTGCCTTTACTGCGTCTTCTAAAAAAGGGTCTCCTTTATCAGGACATAATCCTGTTGGGATATCAATACTTATTACCTTTCCAGATTTTTTATGAAATTTTTGATTAAACAGTTTAATTAATTTATCATCAACTTTTCTTGTTTGATTATTACCAAAAACTGCATCAATCCAAAGATCTTTCCCGTTTGCATCAGGAGGCTCTAGTAATTTTGTAACACCAATAGATGTAAGATAATTAAGGTGGTCATTTGTTAGTGTTTTTTTTATCGGGAATGGACACCATACCTGAACATTAAAACCTTTCAAAAAAAGCTCTCTAGCTATTACTGCACCATCCCCGCCATTATGCCCAGGGCCTATAAAAACAGTTATTCCATTCTTGAGAAGAGGTTTCTTTTTTAAGAGCCATCTACTAATTTGGATACCAGCTTTTTCCATCAATGCTTCTTGTGGCATCCCATCAGAAAACATTTCTTTCTCTACTATCAACATTTGCTTTGAATCAACAATTAAATGTTTAGAATCAATTGTTGGCCACACAATTTCGTTCATAATTAGTACAAAGCAATTGAAGAACTGTTCACAAATTTAAACTTCCATGTTAAAGACACAAAAGGATAAAAAATTAGAGAACTTTTTTTCTAATAATAAAACTAAAAAGAAGAAAAATATTATTGTAGGTCTTTCTGGTGGCGTAGATAGTTCCCTTTCAGCTGCTCTTCTTGTAGAAAGGGGCTGGAATGTTGAGGGGCTAACTCTTTGGCTAATGAAAGGACAAGGCTCCTGTTGTTCTGAAGGATTAGTAGATGCTGCTGGCCTTTGTGAAGATTTGGGAATTAATCATAAAATAATAGACTCAAGAGAAATTTTCGAAAGAGAGGTGATTAAAAAAACTACTGAAAGCTATGAGAATGGATTCACTCCACTGCCATGTTCGATGTGCAACAAGAATGTGAAATTTGAAGAGATGCTTAATTACGCAATTAACAAAAAAGACTTTACTCATATTGCGACAGGACATTACGCAAGGATAAAAAAATCATCTTATGCTGAAAAACTTAATTACAAGAGCTTTGTATTTAAGGACTTCCTTCTTCTCAGAGGTGCTGACGAAAAAAAAGACCAAAGTTATTTTCTTTATTCTCTTTCACAAGAAGTACTAAGCAGATTAGAATTTCCTCTTGGTGAAATGAAAAAGGAAGAGACAAGAAAGGAAGCCATGAGATTAGGCCTCAGAACTGCTCAAAAACCAGAAAGTCAAGATTTATGTTTAGTTGAGCATTATGGATCAATGCAGATATTTATCGACAAACACATTGAACCCAAAGAAGGAGAAATTGTTCATGTAAATGGGAAAGTCCTAGGAAAGCACAATGGTATTCAGCACTTTACAGTAGGTCAAAGAAAAGGTTTGGGCATTGCTTGGCCGGAACCATTATATGTAAAAAGTTTAGACAGGGTAAAAAACATAGTTTATGTGGCAGATAAAAGTGATCTATTTAATAGAGAAGCAATAATTAGTAAGGTTAACTGGGTTTCAATCGAAGAACCTAAGCAAGAGATTGAAGTAGAAGCACAAATCAGATATAGAAGTCATCCAGTAAAAGGAACTTTAATCCCTTTGAAAAATAAAGATCATCCTGCTAAAACATTTAAATTAATTTTTGAAGATAGTCAAAGTTCGGTAACGCCCGGACAAGCTGCAGTTTTTTATAAAGGAGAAATTTTATTAGGTGGAGGGTTAATTAATTAATTTTCCAAAAGATATTTAATCCCACAAAAAATATAAACAAAAACAAAATAGGTTTATCACCAAATTTTGTATAGAAAGTCTTTTCGGATGAAAAATTAGGGAACACTATTTCATTTCGCTCAACATCATAATCTAAAAGTTTAATTATTTTTCCATCATCTTGAACTAAGCCAGAAGGGCCTGTATTTGATACTAGTAAATTATTTTTCTTATTTTCAATACTTCTTAATCTAGCCAAAGATAGGAATTGATTATAAAGCTTAGCTGGATATGGATCTAAATTTGCTGCAGTTATTATTAGTTTAGCACCACTATTAATAGCTTTTCTTATTTCTAGTCCATCACTAATTTCGTAACATATAGCTACTGCTAATGGGGGTGTAATTTTAGTATCAAAAAATCTTGAATCAGAGCCTGGTTGAATTCCTCCTACTGCAGATAATCCTCTTGAAAAAATATTTAGAAATCTAGGTATTTTTTCACCTATTGGAACAAGTCTATTTTTATCAATAAATGAGGTAAAAGATTTATCTCCAATTTGAAATCCTAGTAAAGAACTTCTTAACTCATTATTTGAATTTCTGAAACCTCCTGACAAGGTATTAACCTTAATGCCTTTAGAAAAATAAAAATTATTAGATAGAGTTCCTTCAGGAGCAACAAGAAGTTTCGCTTTGTTTGATAAAGCATATTTTTGAGCGATGGATAGCTTTTCTTCAATAAATTCATCATTTATTTTTAATTTTTCTCTTGTTGGTATATTAGTTTGCCAAATAGCTACTGGATATTCATAATTTCTTTTTAATGGATTTGTTAAACCTCCAAATAAATGTAAGAAAATAAAAACCAAAAGTCCTAAAAGAAATATTTTTTTAAAGTGAAGTTTTCTTTCCCATCTACCTTGAATATAAAAAATCCAAAATCCAATCAATATTTGTAATACGCATAAACCACTTGCACCAATCCATCTTGCTAAACCAGCAAGATAAATATCACCTGGGATAAGACTCTCTCCTAAACCTATCCAAAAAAAAGGTGTTTGAGAAAGTATCAGTTCACCAATACCCCAAGTCAAGGATAAAAAAAATACTTTTACTGTTAAAGATAATATTTTCATTTTGAAAACATCCTCTTTCCAGAGAATAATTTCAACTAACAATCCCCATAAATAAACTAATATCCCACCCAGAAAAGCGCAAAATAATAATATTAAAATGGTAATTATTAAACTTGCAAGCCATGAAAACCCAAGCCATGTCAATGGATGAAGATCATAAAGCCAAGAATGACTTATCAAGATAAAGAAAAAACCCCAACAAAAATTTGCTATTCTCCTTTCACTTCCCTTCCATAAAATAAATAAAGATATCGGCATAAAAATCAGCCAAAAATGAGTTGAAACTGAAATTCCTCCTAAAATCCCTCCTAAACAAGGGTAAAAATATTGTCTTAGACTTTTAATTTGGGTTGGGATTAACAATCTAAAATTACGAAATTAAATTTATAATCACCCATTTATTGTACCTTCATTCTGTAAACTAAGGTTTAGTAACTTTCAAAATTTAAGTGAAAGAAGTCTTTATTAGTTTTGCAGTTTTTGTTTTTTGTGTTTCATTAACTCTTTTCAGTCAATTTAATTCACCTCAAGTTGTTAATGCTGCTGAATCAGAATCTCAGTCAGTTCAAAGAACACCTGTTGCAAAATCATCAAATGTCTCAAATAATAATTTATTTGAACTAGACCCATCAGATCCAAATCCTGTACTTTTCGCTATGGCAGAAGAAACACCATCAGATAACAATTCAAGGACTACAGAAAGTGGTCTAATTATTGCAGATATCGTAAACGGGGAAGGAGATGAAGCTAGTGCTGGGCAAACAGTTACTGTAAATTACACAGGAACTCTAGAAGATGGGACACAATTTGATACCAGTATCGGCAGAGCTCCATTCAGCTTTCCCTTGGGTGCTGGACGAGTAATAAAAGGTTGGGACGAAGGTGTAGCAGGCATGAAAGTTGGAGGCAAAAGAAAATTAACAATACCTCCGGAACTTGGATACGGATCAAGAGGAGCTGGAAATGTAATACCTGCTAATGCGACTTTAATATTTGAAGTTGAATTATTAAAAGTCAATTAAATTTAAATTAAGTAAGAAAAATATCTAAGACTTTTCAATTTAGTTAATCTACAAGTAATATATATACAACACAAAATATTTGAAATGTTAAGTAAATTCATCAATTCTTTTCTAGATAAAAACTTCCCAATGACAGTCCATGCTCACTGCGATGGTCCTTGTGGTGTTTACGACCCCGCATCTACGAGAGTTGCAGCTGAAGCAGTTTTATCAATGACAAAAAAACTTATTGCATTAGAGGCTCCTTCTAGCACTGATTCAGCAGAGTGGGCTGCATACAGTAATACATTTTCTAGATATGTTGCAGTTAAAGAAGAGCAAGCAAAAGAAACAAAGAAAGAGATTCTAATTTTGTGGACAGATTACTTTAAACCAGTTCACTTAGAAACATATCCAGACTTACATGAAACCATTTGGAAGGCGGCCAAATTATGCAGTGCATGCAAAGTTAATATTGACTTAGCCCAAGCTGAAGAACTCATGAGTTATGTAGAAAAAATTCATAATATTTTCTGGGCTTCAAAAGGAAGATCAGACGCTTTTGTAAAAGCTAGTTAATCAGAGTTATTTTCAAAAGTTTTTTTGATTTTATTTTATTTTTTTTAGGTTTAAGAAAAACCGCGATTATTAGTGGTGAATCAATGTTTCCTTACCTAAAAGAAGGTGACATTGTATTTTTTAAAAAATATAAAAAGAATAAATCAATACTTAAAAATCGACAAATAGTTATTTTTAATCATCCAATTAAAAATAAAAACCTAATAAAAAGGATAAATTCAGTAAATCAAAATAATGTTGAGGTTATTGGCGACAACATTGAATTTAGTGAAGATAGTAATAAATTTGGATTGATCAATAACGAAAAAATAATTGGGATTGTCACCTCTAAATTAATTATTCCTAAATTAAAAAATTTTTTAATTCAAAAAAACAGAAGCACTTCTTTGAATCCAAAATAATCCCAAAGAAAAGGAAAGCCCTCCTGCTACAGCTATTAATCTTTTGATAAATTTTTGACTTGCTTTAAAGGTAGTAAAAGATATTAAACAAGTAAAAAGATTCATACTTATGAGTGAACCAATCAAATATGAAATCAAATATAAGCAAGCGCTTGTTAAAGGTAGTGCTAAAGCAGGAAGAACTGCAAGAAAATGTGAACCTCCAGCTATACCGTGTAGCAAGCCTAAGCCCGTCAAAGCATGTGAGTGCTTATTATTATTTTTTTGTTCCTTAACATGAAAGTGAAAGTGACGATGGGCAATTCCATTCTCATGCTTATGGGAATGCGAGTGGATACTTAATTGAAAAGAATTTTTCATAGCAAATACTCCAACAATTAGAAGTGAAATTCCAACTAGGAATTCGGCAATACTAGAAAATTTGTTTAATGGCGTAATATCCTTAATAAAAATTGCTAGAAAAGCTAACAAAAGGACTCCTGAAGAATGTCCCAAGCCCCATGAGAAACTATTTTTAAGAGCTTTCTGGGGATTATTAATCGCTGCTGGTGCCATTGCAATTAAATGATCAGCGCCACTAACTACATGCACAAATCCTGCGACTATACCTGTTAAAATTACAGCCTGCATATATATTCAGTACAACTCTGTTTATTCAATTTTATAGCACGATTTGAAGTCAATATTAAATTGAGTTAAATAATTTCTTGAACGATTGTTCAATATCAGTTTCTCTCATAAAAGTTTCACCAATTAATACTCCCATGATTCCAATGGATCTAAGCGATTCTAAATCTTCGGCACAATTAATTCCAGATTCACTTATGGGAATAATATTTTGTTTTAAAAATATATCTGCATATGTATGCATCAATTCTTTTGATGTTTTTAAATCCGTTTTAAAAGTCTTTAAGTCCCTATTATTTATTCCAATCAAATTAAAAGATTTTAACTTTAGAATCCTTTCTAATTCATTAGAGTTATGGACTTCAACAAGAACACTCATCTTTAAATTATCAGCTATTTTCTTTAAATAAATTAAATCATCATCACTTAAAATCGCAGCGATTAATAATATTGCATCAGCACCAGATACCCTTGCTTTATAAATCTGATAAGCAGAAATAATAAAATCTTTGCAGAGTAGAGGGAGATTAGTTGATTTCCTTACAGTTTCTAGTATTTCATAACTACCTTGAAAAAACCTTTTATCAGTAAGTACTGAGATACATGATGCACCTAATCCTTCATAACAAATTGCTATGTTTTCAGGGTTAAAATCTTTTCTAATAACTCCTTTACTCGGACTAGCTTTTTTTATTTCAGCAATAACTCCTGGTTTTATTTTTGACTCCAAGATATTTTTGTAAAAATCTTTGGGAGTAGGAAGTTTTTCAATCTTTTTTATAAGATCTTCTAAAGAGACTATTTTTTTAAAATTCTTAATTTCAATGTCCTTATGCCATACAATTTCTTCCAAAATATTTTTTGCTTGTGCTTCTCTATGAGGTACAGCATATTCTAAATTCTCTACCCTTACTGTTGGATTTGGTGGCCTACGTCTTATCTCCATTAATTTTAGATACTATTATTTTATTTGAGAAGCCGCTTGTTTATATGCAACCTCAACTACTTCACTAAGAGTGGGATGAGTATGAACTTCTTTAGATAATTCAATGACATCTTGGTTCCTTGAAATAGCGTTCGAAATTTCTTGAATTAAATCAGCTGCATGTAACCCAAAAATATGTGCACCTAATACTTTTCCATTATCTTTATTGAAAATCAACTTTAGCAATCCATCACTTTCCAATTCAGCCAATGCTTTTGAATTAGCCTTAAAGAAACTTTTGACAACTCCCAAAGTAAAATTTTCTTTCGCAGATATCTCTTTAGCTTCAGCTTCAGAAAGACCAACTGAACTTATCTCAGGGTGAGTAAAGGTTGCTGCAGGGATACTTTTATAGTTAATTTCGACATTACCACCGCAAATATTATCAACAGCAATGGTACCCTGCGCTGCAGCTGTATGAGCAAGCATTAGTTTGCCTGTTACATCTCCAACCGCCCAAATGTTAGGTATTATTCCATCGCCATTCTTAACTCTCATTTGATCATCTACTGGAATAAACCCTTTTACTGTTTCGATCCCAACAGAATCAAGATTTAAGTTATTGCTATTAGGACTTCTACCAGTTGCAACAAGTACAGCGTCAACTTCTAAAGTTTCTACAACTTCCTTAGATTTTGCATCTGTCAGTTCTATTTTTACAGGACATCCAGGTGTTATTTTTGTCGCAAAGACATTTGATTTTGTGTCTATATCTCTTGCTTGAATAAGATTCTTCTTAGCGATTTTAGTGATGTCTGGGTCAAATGTTGGCATAATATTTTCCAAAGCCTCGATCATGGTAACTTCGCAACCAAGTGCTGTATAAACATCAGCAAATTCTAGTCCTATATATCCGCTTCCAATAATTGCTACCCATCTTGGAAGCCACTCAAGTTTAACTGCATAATCACTAGTAAATACAGTTCTATTATCCAAAGTTATTCCACGGGGCACAAAAGGAGAAGAACCAGTTGCTATAACAATATTCTTACATGTAAAGATTTTATCAATTCCGTTTTTATCTCTTACACCTACTTTTTGATTTCCTTCAATTCGGCCAATGCCCAAAATAATTTCAACTCCACTCCTTTTAAGAGTTTTTGTTAAATTTTCTCTAACATTTAAAACTAAATTATTTGCATGATCTGCAATTTTTGATCTCTCGAACCTTACTGGGGAAGCATGAATACCAAATTTAGCTAAATGTTCATAATCAGCTATTTCTCTAACTTTTCCACTTGCAGCCAAAAGAGCTTTAGAGGGAACACATCCCTTGTTAACACAAGTTCCTCCCATATCCGAAGATTCTACTATTGCAACTTTCAGTCCCTTACCAGCAGCATGTTTAGCGGCATCAAAACCTCCATATCCTGCTCCTATTACGATTAAATCGAAATCAAAACTTGAATCAGTCACTTTTTATTTATTTATTAGAGGTGTATGCGACTCTTTTTCGTTCTAGTAATAATGGAACTGCAACACAAGCCACATTCAATGATTCTACAAGCTCACTATGCGGAATTGTAATTGTTTCATTAAAAGCTTCTTGAATTTTTTTATGAATACCTTGACCTTCATTACCCAAGATTAATGCTGTACGTTTAGACCAATCAACTTCCCAGTAAGGTTTTGAAGGTTTTTTTGAACTTTTAGTATGGCTACTAGTAGAGAAAATCTTAAATCCTACATTTGATAATTCAGATAAAGACTTAAGTAAAGAATTTAATATTTCTTCTTCAGTTCCATCAAATCTTAAATATGGCAGATGAAAAACTGCTCCTGAGGATGCCCTTAATACCTTTTGGCCTAATGGGTGCGCACCTCCAACTAAAAAAACTGTATCAACACCAGCAGCTAAAGCAGTTCTAAAAAGATTACCCATATTCCCAGGATCTTGAATCCTATCGAGTACAAGAACAAAATCATCTTTTCTATTAAATTTATAATTAGGTATTTCTGAAACCTTTACTAAGGCTGCTATCCCATCTGGATTAATTGTTGAAATCGCAGATGCTAAGACTTCCTCTGAAACAATATTTATGAATGACTGATGAAATTTTTTGCTTAGATTTTGATTTTTTATTAGCCATTTTTCGGTAACTAAAATCTTAGAAGGATTTTTCCCAGACTTCAGCAACTCTTCAATGAGATGTGTACCCTCTATGCAAAAAAAGTCTTGATCTTTTGGAGATGATCCTCTTTTAAATGATCTAAATCTTTTAACTAGATTATTGTTTTTACTAGTTATTTTTAAAAAAGTATTTTCTATGAGTAATTTGAAAAATTCGTTTTCAACCATATTGTAATTACATAAAGATTTTGATCAATTATTTATTAAAGTTTTATTTCCCAAAATATCAAAAAAACATTTTCACTTTTAATTAATATTCGTGACGTTACATAGGGTGGACTTAATATTATTAGTTTGTCATGATGAACCTAATAAATTAAGTCTTAATGATTTGCGGAAGCAAAACGAAGTCATATCTTAAATCGCAAAATTTAAAGATTCTTGGCCAAGGCAAGTTAAATGGAATAGTTAAGATAAGTGGTGCGAAAAATTCCGCCTTAGTTTTATTAGCCTCATCATTGCTAACTAATGAAAAAATAATTCTTGAAAATGTACCTTTTCTAACTGATATTGAAAAAATGGGCAATATCCTAAAAAATTTAGGAATGAATTTAGTTCATAAAAACAACAAACTAGAAATAGATCCGACAACTATTTCGATTAAAGAACTTCCATATGAACTTGTTAAAGGATTAAGAGCTAGTTTCTTTTGTATAGGTGCACTATTAACTAAATTTGGAGAAGCTCAAGTGCCCTTACCAGGTGGATGCAATATTGGTTCAAGGCCAATAGACGAGCACATTAATGGACTAATCGCATTAGGAGCAGACATAATTATTGAAGAGGGAATTGTCAAGGCAAAAATAAGGGATAACAAAAATAGACTTTATGGCACTCATATTAAATTAAAGTGTCCAAGTGTAGGTGCGACTGAAACTTTAATAATGGCAGCATCTTTAGCTAAAGGAAGAACTACTATTGAAAATGCTGCTAGAGAACCTGAAGTTCAAGATTTATGCCAAATGCTTAATAAAATGGGGGCAAAAATTTATGACTCCGGTAAAGAAACAATAATTATTGATGGTGTTAATAAGCTAGGCGGTTGTACCCATAGAGTAATTCCAGACCGAATAGAAGCTGGAACTTTTCTAATAGCTGCTGCTGCAACTTCCTCTTCAATAACAATTTCTCCAGTAATCCCTCATCATCTTGAGGCTGTTACTAATAAGCTTCAAGAGAGTGGGAGTAAAATAACAATTAAAGGTAATTCTATTTCTATCAAGAGTAAAGAGATTAAAGGAGTAGATATTGAAACAGCTCCTTTTCCAGGCTTCCCTACTGATTTGCAGGCACCATTTACAGCTCTAATGACAATCGCAAATGGTGAATCAAAGATAACCGAAACAATTTTCGAAAACAGAATGAATCATATTTATTTACTTAATGAAATGGGCGCCCGTATAAAACTAAACAAAAATGTAGCTCACATCAAAGGTGTTAAATCAATTAGTGGGATGAATCTAGTTGGCTCAGATTTAAGGTCATCAGCTGCATTAATAATTGCAGGAATCATCGCAAAAGGTAGTAGCAAGATCTTTGGATTAGAACATCTTGATAGAGGTTATGAGAATTTTGAATTAAAACTAAAAAATCTAGGTATTACAATAATTAGAGAGGCTAATGAAAGCACTTTTGAGGAGAATAGATATAAAATCGAACCTAAATCAAAGAATTTATCAAAACTCGAAGCAGCTTAATATTTTCCAAAAATATTTTTAAAGATTATGAAGGTGATTCAAACGTAAGCGATATTGATTAGTGAAATACAACCCAAAAATAATATGGACAACACTAGAAAGCGATTAGACCAATTTTTATTTAAACCATTAAATTTGAATTCGTTCATGCCCAAGTTCCGCTATTAGATCCGAATGTTGTCAGTATGGTCACTGCAATAAAAAGATAAGGGACAAACTTAAATGATAATTTTTTAGCTTGAGTTTTAGACATTTGTTTTTTTATCAAATATAACACAATATTACTAATCATGAAGCTATCTCCTTTTAAAAAAGACTTTTAAGGGTATTAAATCACAAAAATGTATCATAAATGTTTAAATTTTCTTTTTTTACATTATTTCTTGTCAGCAAATGCAATAAATAATTCTATGTTTCTATCGAAAAGATTAACTATTAACAAACGTTATCTTGATAACTGTTCCTTGGCCAAAACAATAGTCAATAAGTTGATTTTTGTTATAATAAAAAAGTTCATTTTTTCAAAAGCCTTGGGAGCGTGGTGGAATTGGTAGACGCACCGCACTCAAAATGCGGCACCTTCGGGTATGTCGGTTCAAGTCCGACCGCTCCCACTTTGATGAATACCTATAGTCGATTCGATATATCTTTTAAAAAAGGAAAAGGTTGTTGGCTATGGGACAAAACAGGTAAGAGGTATCTAGATGCAGTCGCTGGTATAGCAACTTGTAGTCTTGGACATAGCGACAGAGTTTTAAGAAGAAGGTTATCAACTCAACTAAAAAAGATTCAGCACATTTCTAATCTCTACAACATTGAAGAACAAGAACAATTAAGCAAAACTTTAACGAATATGAGTTGTGCTAAAAGCGTCTTCTTCTGCAATAGTGGTGCTGAAGCAAATGAATCAGCAATTAAATTAATTAAAAAATATGGTAATACAACAAATAAAGGTAAAGAATCAATTATTCTCGCAGCAGAATCCAGCTTTCATGGAAGGACGCTTGCAGCCTTGAGTGCCACTGGACAGCCCAAATATCAAAAAGGTTTCAAACCAATGATTCAAGGGTTCAAATTTTTTAAATTTAATAATTTTGATTCTGTAAAAAAATTATTTGAAGAGTGTGAAAATAATGATCAAAAAATTTCAGGCGTTTTAGTTGAACCAATACAAGGAGAAGGCGGCGTAATTCCTGGAAGTAAAATATTTTTTAAAAGCCTGAGAGAAATATGTGATAAATATAATTCTCTTCTCATTTTAGATGAGGTCCAAAGTGGAGTAGGTCGAACTGGGAAAATGTGGGGTTATGAAAATTTAGGAATTGAACCAGATGGATTCACCCTCGCTAAAGGATTAGGAGGAGGTCATGCAATTGGAGCATTATTGGTAAAAGAAAAAGCCAACATTTTTTCTCCAGGAGATCATGCAAGCACTTTTGGAGGGAACCCATTTGCCTGTAAAGCTGCCCTAACTGTATTAGAAGAAATAAATAGAAGAAATATTATCAATAATGTTTATCTAAGAGGGGAACAATTAAGTGCTGGGTTTGAAGAATTGTCAAAAAAATTTCCGAATATTATTATTGGGAAAAGAGGTTTAGGTTTAATTCAAGGTCTTGTGATCAATGATGATTATGCTGATGCAAAAAAAATTACATTAAAAGCTTTTGATAAAGGATTACTGGTAGTTCCTGCAGGAGGAAATGTTGTAAGGATTGTCCCACCATTAGTTATATCTCGAAGAGAAATTAATATTCTTTTGGATAAGCTAAATTCAATTTTTGAAGAGTTGTAGCAATTTAAATTTTGAAAAATGCAAATTTAAAAATTTTTGAATTATTTTCTCCTAAATATGAAAGGGATAATATCAAGTTAGGTTTATCAAGAATTAAAAAAGTACTTCAAGAACTTGGTAATCCTTGCAAGAATATCCCTGCTATACATATTATTGGAACCAATGGAAAAGGATCAATCGCGGCATATTTAGAAAGTATACTTTTTGAAGCTAAAAAGAATTTCGGTGTGACGACATCTCCTCATCTTTTGGATGTCTGCGAGAGGATTAGAGTTAATAAAAAAAATATTAATAAAACTGATTTTGAAAAAATCTATAGATTAATAGAAAAAAAATTTTTAACATTTGAATTAACTCCTTTTGAAAAAATCATTTGCTGCGCACTAACTTTTTTTGACCATAAAAAAGTTGAATTACTCATTCTTGAAGCAGGCTTAGGGGGAAGATTAGACGCGACAACAGCCCATAAATTTAGACCAATCATTGCTATTGGGAATATTGGCTTAGACCATAAAGAATTTCTTGGAGATACTATTGAAAAAATTGCCGAAGAAAAATTAGCAGTCATTGAAAAAAACTCAATTGTCATCTCATGCAATCAAAATAGTCAAGTTGAAAATTTAATAACCAAAAAAGTTAAAGAGGTAGGAGCAGAAATTATTTGGAAAGATTCAATTTCAAACAGCTATGAGCTTGGATTAAAAGGAATTTTTCAAAAGCAAAATGCTTCGGTAGCTGTTGGAGCAATTGAAGCACTGAATAATTTGGGATTTAATATAAAAGAAAAATACATATCTGAAGGTCTTAAAAAGACAACTTGGAACGGAAGGCTAGAAATAATAAATTATTTCAACAAAGAAATTCTCGTGGATTGTGCGCATAATTATCCTGCTGCAAAAGCACTCTCTAATGAGCGAAGCAATTGGGAGAATGAAGATAAAGGAATTTATTGGATTTTAGGTGTCCAAAGACAAAAAGATATTTACGCAATATTAAAAACACTTCTAAAGAAAAATGATCGCTTATTACTTGTGCCAGTTCCAAACCAACCTAGTTGGCAATTAAATGATCTCTCTCAGATTAAAGAAATTGACTTTCAAAAAACAATTGAATTTAAAACATTTGAACTTGCCATTGAGTATTTATTTTCCCTAGAAAAATGGCCACCTAATCATCCTGTTCTAACAGGTTCTATTTTTTTAGTTGCTGAATTTATTAAATTTGTTAATAAAGAAAAATGTTAAATTTTAAATTGTTCTTTTACTTCCCAACCTTCCAATTTCCCTGGATTTAATAGCCCTTTAGGATCAAATCTTAATTTCGCTTTTACTTGATCTGCATCCACAACTCCGAGACCTCCGCCTTCAACTGTTAAAACATGAGGATTAAAAATAAAAGCACCAAGTTTCTTGCAATCTTCCATTATTTCATTTAATTCTTCTGCCCCATTCCACTTTAATACAGGCAAAGCCGCTAATCGCTGTGATCCTTGTTGAGAAACTGCCTCTAAATGCCAAAGAACTTTTTTACCCCATTTTTTTCTAAAAAAATTAATTAATTCTAGTTCATTATTAAGTGGCAAAAGCATCTGTAAATACGTCCAATTTTTATCTCTAGACCTCATATGAAGAGTTGTATGATTCCATACGACTTCAGAAATTCCATTAGCGAGCTTTTCTTCTTCCCCAAGTAGGGCGGATTCAACTTTAAATTTTTTACAAATTAGCTCGATGGTTTTTATTCCATCAAGCGTAGATTGAATTAATATCTTGTGACTTCTAGATTTACTTTTAAACCATTTTGGCATTTGATCTACAATTTCTTCTTCAAGAATTGCTCCTAATTTCAGATTAATTGCTGCGCTAGTAAGAGTTTTTAATATTTCTATTGTTTTTTCAAATTCAATACAGTCGATAACTAATGAATACCACTTACGTTTGATATCAGTAGCAAGTAATAAAGAAGTAATTATTCCATTAGTCCCATAAGCATGATTTAGAGGTTCGGATTCTTCAGCATCAAATTTTAATAATTCAGGTTTTTCATTCATCGTTACTGCCTCTAGACCTATAAGATTTCCTGGATCTCTTAAAAATCCCCACCTAATGGAACCAATACCTCCAGATCCACCTGCAATAAAACCTCCAATTGTTGCAGTTTTCCAAGTACTAGGAAGTAACCTCAATTCCCTCCCATATTTCTCTAATTGTTTATTCAAATCTCCCATAACACAGCCAGACTGTACTTTTACAAAGCCTGTATCTGGATCAAATTCTTCTAACTTATTAAATTGACTCATCTGCATTACTACTCCTTTAAATAATGGGACAGCTTGTCCATAATTACCTGTACCTGAACCCCTTAAAGTAAGTGGGATAGATAATTCCCAACAAATTTCTGCTACTTCCTTTACCGCTTTGTGATCACTAGGTCTTACCACTAAATCAGCAATACATTCATCTAATTTTTCAGTAAGAATTGGAGAGTAGTTATAAAAATCTTTTGAAAGTCTTTTTACATCTGATTTATTTTCAATGATCTCTAAGTTTTTGACTTCTCTAAATTTGTCTATAAATTTAAGTTTTGATATCATTAATAAAAATTTTTATGCTTTGTATATAAATTAGCCAATTAGCAATATAAATCGCCATTTATAAATACTTTTCTCTTTAAATTGAACGAAAAAACATCTGCCCATCTTTGTGCATCTAAAATCACAAAATCAGCAGGACAACCTTTTTTAATTAAACCATCCCATTTTAAATTTAATAATCTGCTTGGAGCTAAAAAAATAGAAGATAGAGTCATTCTCTCCCAGGGATTTAGCTGAAGCATAGGCATCGAGCAAGACAACGTATAAAAAGGGTCAAAATTACCAAATGGGTACCAAGGGTCTTGAACATTATCACTACCAAGAGATACGTCCACATGTGATTTTTGTAATTGCTTTATTGGCGCAACTGGTCTTTTTAATGAAGTAGTTTTATTACTTCGATTAAGAAGCCAAAAATTTGTTAGGGGTAACGCAATAACCTTAATATTTTTCTCAGCCATTTTTTCCCCTAAATTTAAAATCTCTCTATTACTGAGAGAAATAAGACTACTCAAATGACTACAAGTGATCGGAATACTATTAATATTTAAATTTTCGATTGTTTCTAATAAAACTTTTATTCCAGCTCCAGGTTCAATAATTGATTCATCTATATGCAAATCAATTTCTAATTTATAGTTACTCGCTAGAAGAAGCATCTTTGCTAGAAATTTTCTTGTATCTTTTTTATTGAAAGGGGGTACAATAACACCGCCTAAAATGCCTCCATTAGAAGAAAATATTTTTGCCAAATCTTTTCCATCTGTTGTATCCCAGAATTCCAATGGAGCAAGAGCAACGTATTGTAAAGTCAACTCAGATGAAAATTTTTTTTGTAATTTAAAAAGTTCAATCCAAATATCAATAGATTGACCTTTGTATGTATCAATATGGCTTCTAATTGCTCGGTATCCATTTTGTATGGCAAGTTTTAATGATTTCTCAACTCTTTCAAGAACCTTATCTGTAGTTCTAGTTTTATGTTCTTCAAGATTTACTGATAATGCTCCTCCATAGTTTGATTCCAGATTAGGAAAGTCTGCCCATGTAAAAGATTTATCAAAATGCGAATGCGTTTCAACAAATCTTGGGAATAAAATATTTTTTGGTTTTGTAATTTTATTTTTTAAAGGCTTTAACTCAGAAACAAATCCATCCTCCCAACTGATAGAAACTGAACATAAATCCTCTACATCGATAATGAGGTTATCTAGATCTTCTATTAAGCAAAGGCTTCTAGGAATAAGAACCTCAGCTGTCCTGAAATTACTCAAATTTTTAAATTTTCTTTTATTTTAAATCATAAGAAAACTTTACTGAATTAGAAAATAATTCAAATTTCTCTAAAAGATAAAAATAACTATGAAAAATTACCCTTGAGTTGTTAAATTTATAAATGTGAGGCGGGCGTCGCCAAGTGGTTAAGGCAGCGGCTTGTGGCGCCGCTATTCGGGGGTTCGAATCCCCTCGCTCGCCCTCAAAAATATTGCAGCAAAATTATTTAACTTGTAATTTTGAATTAATGAATCATAAAAAATTCCTAGCAAAGTGCTAACAAAAACAAAATCAGACGAAAAAAAAACTCAAAAGAATTCAACTACCGGCAGTTATTGGATAACCACATTTGGATGCCAAATGAATAAGGCTGATTCTGAGAGAATGGCTGGGACATTAGAGAAAATGGGATACACCAGAGCAGATAATGAATTAAATGCGGATTTGGTCTTGTACAATACATGTACTATTAGAGATAATGCAGAGCAAAAAGTTTATAGCTTTCTAGGAAGACAAGCAAAAAGAAAGCACAAAACACCTAGCTTAAAACTTGTTGTTGCAGGTTGTCTTGCTCAGCAAGAAGGAGAATCCTTACTAAGGAGAGTCCCAGAACTTGACCTAGTAATGGGCCCCCAACATGTAAATAACCTTGAGAATCTTCTGGGGAAAGTTGATTTAGGAAATCAAGTTGCTGCTACAGAAGAAACCTTCATTTCTGAAGACATAACAAGTGCCAGAAGAGAAAGCTCTATTTGTGGCTGGGTTAATATCATCTATGGATGTAATGAAAGATGTTCATATTGTGTAGTACCGTCTGTCAGAGGAAAAGAACAATCAAGATATCCAAATGCGATAAAAAGTGAGATCCAAAAATTAGCTGATGATAATTTTAAAGAAATTACTCTTTTGGGTCAGAACATTGATGCTTATGGTAGAGACCTTCCAGGGACAACAAAAGAGGGGAGAAAAGAGAATACCCTAACTGATCTTTTGTATTATATTCATGATGTTAAAGGAATTCGCAGAATAAGATTTGCTACTAGTCATCCAAGATATTTTTCAAAAAGGTTGATTCAAGCTTGTTATGAACTTGATAAAGTCTGTGAACATTTCCATATCCCCTTCCAAAGTGGAAATGATGAAATTTTGAAGCAAATGTCTAGAGGATATTCAATTAAAAAGTATAAAAATATTATCGAGAACATAAGGTCATTAATGCCAGATGCATCAATCACTGCTGACGCGATAGTTGCTTTTCCAGGAGAAACCGAACAACAATATCAAGATACATTAAAGCTAATATCAGAAATCGGCTTTGATCAGGTGAATACAGCAGCATACTCTCCAAGACCAAATACGCCTGCAGCAGTTTGGACGAATCAACTTTCGGAAGAGGTAAAAAAAGCTAGATTAAAGGAAATTAATGATTTGGTCGAGAAAACTGCTAGGAGTAGAAATCAAAGATATATCAATAATATCGAAAGCATTTTGATTGAGGGTTTAAATCCAAAAAATTCCTCTCAAATCATGGGTAGAACTAGAACAAATAGATTAACTTTCGTAGAGATTCCAAAAAACATTAACTTTAATTTTTCGTTGGGAGATGAGATAAATGTCAAAATAAATGAAGCAAGACCTTTCTCTTTAACAGGAGAACTTTCTTTATAAATTTTTTTTAAATGATCGGGGGACAGAAAAAATGTATTGGGTTAATATTTGGCGGGCATTCCAATGAACATGAAGTATCGATATCCTCTGCAAAAACAGTTTTTCAAGCATTTAATGCAAAAATTAATAAAGAACGCTTTATTGTTAAAACCTTTTACATAAACAAAAATGGAGATTGGCTTGATAGTGAAATTTCAGAAAAAATCCTAATTGGTGAAATTGAAAACTATAAAACAAAAAAACAAGAAATTTTTAATCAAGAAAAAATTAACTTCCTTGACGGAATTGAATTTCAAAATATTGATGTTTGGTTTCCTCTTTTACATGGATTTAATGGTGAAGACGGATCAATTCATGGCTTAATTAGATTTACAAAGAAACCTTTAGTCGGGTGCGGAATTATTGGCTCTGCACTTGGAATGGATAAAATATTGATGAAAACAATTTTCTCAAATCTTAAACTTCCACAAGTTAAATATCTTGTTTTTCAAAATGAAGATCTAAATGATAAGCAAGTAAAAAATAAAATAATTAATGAAATTTTAAAAAAATTAAAATTTCCTGTTTTTGTTAAACCATCGAACTCTGGATCATCTCTTGGCATCTCTAAAGTCAAAAATGAATCGGAAATATTACTAGCATTAGAAAAGGCTCGGGAAATAGATCCAAGAATCTTAATAGAGGAAGGTTTAGAGGTAAGAGAGATTGAATGCGGGATAATTGGGAATTCAAAACTCTTAACCTCTGAGATAGGCGAGGTAAATTACAAAAGTGATTGGTATGATTACGATTCAAAATATAAATCAAAAAATAAAATAATTATCCCAGCCGAAATAGATTCTAAAATCAAAAAAGAAATTAAAGAAATTGCTATTAAAAGTTGTAGAGCACTAAATATTTTCGGTTTTGCAAGAGTAGATTTCTTTTTAGAAAAATCTTCAAATAAAATTTTACTAAATGAAATAAATACAATCCCTGGTTTTACAAAAAACAGTATGTTTCCAATGCTTTGGGAAGCTTCAGGTTTAAAAATTGAACAACTTGTGGCTAAACTAGTAGAAATATCTTTAGATTTGTAATTTAAATCAAATGTTGCATGGACTACTTTGGTTACCATTACTTTTAATCTTCATTTTATTAACTGCACTTGGATGGTTAGAAAGAAGAAGGCAAAATCTTTTTAGAAGTTGGGCTAGTGATTCTGAACTGTGCAAGTTGGATAGCTCATGTGCAGCGTCTTTAAAAAATGGGGAGTTAAAGTGGAGTGCATTTGAAGCCGGTAAATTTGAAGAAAAAGATTGTTTTACGATCAAGAAACTGGAATTAGTTGAATTAATGGCACTAACTTCAGGTGAAGCTCCTCTAACGAGTGAATCTCAAGGTAAGTGTAGGTTGAGATTAGTAGGGGATGGAAAAGAGATGGATGTACCATTTTCAGATGCAGAGCAAGCGAGAGAATGGATGGACCAACTGATGGAAAAAGCTCGATGTGATTTGTGAAAAACAAAAAAGGAATCAAAAATAGAAGCTTTTTTTTTCTAATTTCATTTTTATTTTTAACAAGCTTATTAAGCACAAAAACACTTAAAAAAGTTGATACTCAGGATATTAGGGTTTCTGGTAGTGAATTATTTTCGCAAAATGATGTGATAAAAAATTCATCTTTAAATTTTCCTATCCGATTAATTTTTGTTGAAACTAATTTGCTAGAAAAAGAGTTAAAACAAAATTTATCTCTCAAGAATGTTTCGGTAAGTAGAGAACTATTTCCTTTTGGTTTGAAAGTTCATATTAATTCAAGAACTCCAATAGCTTACGGTGAGAGAATATTAAACGACGAAAAAATTTTAGGCTTCATTGATAAAGATGGAATTTTTATAAAAAAACAAAATGTGGATGAAAAAAATTTGAATAAATTAACCATAAAAGTTTTTGGGTGGAAAGAAAAATTTAAAAAAATATTATCTGAAATTTTTATTGCTATAGATAATTATGAATTAGATATAGTTAACATAACTTTTTCATCCGATGGGTTTCTAACTGTTGAGGAAAAAGATTTAAAAACAATATTCTTAGGATTTAAGCCAAATTTAATCAACAATCAATTTCAAAAAATCAATTATCTTAAAAATGAATTTAAGAAAAATAGCTTTTCCAAAAAAATAGATAATATTGATCTTACTAATCCAGATAAACCAAAAATAAAAGTGTTCAAACCCTAATATTTGAAAAAGGATTTTGAGTAATTTTTTTTAATTATTGTAGTGTTGATATGGGTTTTGCATTCAAAACAAAATATTTAATAAATAAATATTTTTAGGATTTTCCTCAACAAATTCCTACATATGAGCGCAGTAAGTTCATAATGCACCCAATACTAGTAAAAGATTCCTATTAAGAGATGAGCTTCGGTAACAATCCAAACTTTGATCAATCGAGAGAAATCCTTCCAAGCCAAAACGCCAAAATAGAAGTTATTGGTGTAGGTGGTGGTGGCAGTAATGCAGTCAATAGAATGATAAATAGTGATTTAGATGGTGTTTCATTTAGAGTCCTCAATACCGATGCACAAGCTCTACTACAATCTTCTGCAGAAAGTAGAGTTCAACTTGGACAAAACCTCACTAGAGGTTTAGGTGCAGGTGGGAATCCAAGTATTGGACAAAAAGCAGCCGAAGAATCCAAAGAAGAGCTTCAACAAGCTTTAGAGGGATCTGATTTAGTTTTTATAGCCGCTGGAATGGGTGGAGGAACTGGTACTGGTGCTGCTCCCGTTGTTGCAGAAGTAGCCAAACAAAGTGGGGCGCTTACAGTAGGTATAGTAACCAAACCATTTTCTTTTGAAGGGAAAAGAAGAATGCGTCAAGCAGAGGAGGGGATCGCAAGACTAGCTGAAAACGTTGATACTCTTATAGTTATTCCAAATGACCGATTAAAAGACGTTATAGCAGGAGCTCCTCTTCAAGAAGCATTTAGGAATGCTGATGATGTTCTGAGGATGGGAGTCAAAGGTATTAGTGACATAATTACTTGCCCGGGATTAGTTAATGTTGATTTTGCAGACGTTAGATCAGTTATGACTGAGGCTGGCACTGCACTTCTCGGCATAGGTATAGGTTCAGGAAGATCGAGAGCTATAGAGGCAGCACAGGCAGCAATGAATAGTCCTTTATTAGAAGCAGCAAGAATTGACGGAGCTAAAGGCTGCGTTATAAATATTACTGGAGGCAAAGACATGACTTTAGAAGACATGACTTCTGCATCTGAAATTATTTATGATGTTGTTGATCAAGAAGCGAATATTATTGTTGGTGCGGTAGTCGATGAGGCAATGGAAGGGGAGATACAAGTTACTGTAATTGCTACAGGATTTGAAACAACCCAACCATTAAACCAGCAAAGAATAAAAAACAGATTATCTAATCAACCCTTATATAATTATTCCGAAAATAAAGAATCAGGAGCTAGTATTCCTGAATTTTTGAGATTAAGGCAAAATAAAAAAGATATAGGTTAAAAGGTAAAATAGAGTGACTCGGTTATCTCGCCTGCCTCAAGCATCCCTTGTGGCTGCTACCTTCCGGTCCTGACCAGGTTTAGGCGTTAAAACCGCGAAAGGCCGAGTCAAAATAATACTAGCAATTCTTGATTAAAAAAGATACATAAATTTATTATGTTACCTTCAGACCTTGTTAATTATAAAAAAAAATCTCGCAAAATCATTGCACTAACTGCATGGGACTCCATATCAGGCTCTATTGCAGAACAAGCAAATGTTGATCTCGTACTAGTAGGTGACTCATTAGCAATGGTCTGCTTAGGATACAAATCGACATTGCCAATAACTTTAGAAAACATAATTTATCATACTAATGCTGTTTCAAGAGGATTTAAGAAAAAAATTGAGGAACAACCTCTAGTCGTTTCAGATATGCCTTTTCTGACTTACCAATGCGGTGAGGATAGGGCTGTTGAGTATGCAGGGAAAATCATTCAGAGCACTTATGCAAAAGCTGTAAAAGTGGAAGGAGCTGAACCAGAAATACAAAAAGTTATTTCTAGATTAATAAGAATGGGAATCCCTGTTATGGGTCATATAGGTCTTACACCACAAAGCTATCTAAATATTGGATTAAGAAAACAAGGTGAAAGCTTAGCAAGCCAAGAAAAAATTAAGAAAGAGGCTTCAATTCTTGAAGAATTAGGATGTTTTTCAATAGTTCTTGAACATATTCCTGATTTGCTTGCTAAGGAAATACAAAATTCATTAACAATTCCCACAATAGGTATCGGCGCAGGTAATTATTGCGATGGTCAAGTAAGAGTTACTGCAGATTTGTTAGGCCTCAATGATGATCAACCCCCATTTTGCCAACCAATTATCCAAGGAAAGAAATTATTTAAGGATAAATTAAAAGAATGGGTAGACTCTCAAAGACTTAACTAATAAACCCCATTTTTTCATAAAGTCTAATTCCTTAAGAACATAGTAATTCCAAAGGTTTAGTAGAATATATATTATCTTTTAATCATTTCATTTTCTTCTATTTTTGATATTTAAAAATAAGTTTGTATAGTTTGCAATAACTAATAAAAGCAAAAGGAATGTATTAGTAGTCATTTAAAAAGAGAGTCGTTATAACCTTTAATTTAGATCTACTGTCAATCGATGGATTTTTGTTTCAAAATTTATTTTTTACAAATTACAAAAGATATTTAAGACTATATTCCTTTGTTAGTAAATTGATTTTGAAAAACTCTATTTCTCTAATTCCTTTTCTTTCGTTGATAATTATTGCATTGGGATGTACTAATACAACAGAAGAAAATGAAATGAAAATGCCAATGTTATTTGATAACAGAGAACAGGCAGAAAAAGAAGCAAATAAATTTGGTTGCAAAGGAGCTCATCAAATGGGGAATAAATGGATGCCATGTAGTATGCACAAACATAATCATTAAAACGAGTGTTTATTCTCTCCAATTTATATCAACTAAGAATTATTTTTTTTGCCGAGATTTGCTTCTCCTTTTGTTAAAGAAGTTTTTGAGGGAATTTATTTTATTATCTGTAATTCCCATAAAACAAATGATAGAGATAGTTTTATCTATGACAAAATAGGTATGGTTAATCTTAGTTAATCTCATCCCACCACTTAAACATAGAAACAAGAACTTGATTACTAAGTTCCATACCATCAGGCTCACTTAAAAAGAATCTATTCCCCTTTCTTACTAGTAGTCCACTTTCAAGAAATCTTTCCCATTCTTCAACCAATTTACTGAAGTTGCTTTCAAATTTTTTGTTTTCCCAGTTTTGTTCTTTAAATACTTCTTTAATATCTACACCCTCTTTGAGTCTTAATCCCAACATTATTTTCTCATCAAGTTCTTTATAAACAAACTCCTTATTTGTCAGGGATGAATCTAAAATAATTTCGTCTTGTCTAGTTACCCATTCTTTATATTCTTTACTAACTCTTGGTCGAGTAAACTTTTCCCCCCAAGGTGAACTAGTAGAACCTTGACCAAAACTCCACCAGCCTAAACCGCTCCAATAAACTCTATTATGTCTCGATTGATGTCGCGGAAGGCAATAGTTTGATATTTCATATCTTGAATACCCTGAGTTTTTTAAAATTAAATGGGTTGATTCACTATTTCTAAAAGCCTCTTCATCACTTGGGAGTTTTAATTTTCCTAAATTAACTAATTTTTTAAAAACAGTTCCATTTTCAATATTTAAATCGTAAATAGATAGATGCGGTGGTGAAAATGTTAATGCTTTTTTTAAGTCACCTTGCCATTCTTTAAATCCACTAAGTGGCAAGTTTTGAATTAAATCTAAACTCCAGCTTTTTATTAACCCAGAATCATAAACTCTTTTCAACCATAAACAAGATTTTTCTGCATCTTCTTTCAAATGACGCCTTCCCGACTTTTGAAGTATCTGATTATTAAAACTTTGTACTCCGAGACTAAATCTATTTATCCCAGCATTTATGAATCCAAAAAGATCATCTTGAGTAAAACTAGCTGGATCAACCTCCATAGTGATTTCAGCACCATAGTCAATTCCATAATTTTTTTTAAAAAGATCAATTAATTCTTTGATTTGGGTTGGATCTAAAATTGATGGTGTACCACCCCCTACATAAATTGTCGATAAAGGTGATTTATGCTCAATTGACAATATTTCTTTATATAAAAATTGCAAATACTCTTGAACAGTTTTGCTTCCATAACCTTTTAAAGTTTCAACATTGTTTCCTAATGGAATAACTGCAAAATCACAATAAAAACACCTTCTGTGGCAAAAAGGAATGTGCACATAAGCACTTCTTGGAAACTTATTCATAATCTAAATTCATTTTTAAGCTTCAAAAAAGTATTAAGGATCGAAAAAAATAAAGTCCTTATTTACTCAATTAATAAATCCTAGTAGATTATAGATATGACAGATATCTTAGTATTAATTTTATTTGTATTGTCTGGAGCTGCCTCAGGCTGGCTTGGTGTTGATTTATTGCCAGTAGACATTCTCAAACAGATATCTAATGTAGAAGGTTTTAGAATTGTTTTAGCAATAATTGGTTTTTTTGTAGGATTAGCAGCTGGTTTTGTATTTCTTCAACTTAGAAAGACGTTTCTTAATCAAATAAGAACAATGCCTACAGACTTACTAATAAGTAGGTCCGTTGGATTAATTTTAGGATTACTAGTTGCGAATCTCCTACTTGCTCCAATACTATTAATCCCCTTCCCTAGAGAGGTTTTTTTCGCAAAACCTTTAGCAGCCGTATTAAGCAACATTTTCTTTGGTGTGCTTGGTTATAAGTTGGCAGATACCCATGGAAGGACATTATTGAGATTATTCAACCCAAATAATACTGATGCATATCTAGTCAATGAAGGAATCCTCCCTGCCGCAAGTCCAAAAATTCTAGATACTAGCGTAATTATTGATGGAAGAATCAATGGCCTATTAAGTTGCGGCTTACTAGAAGGGCAATTAATTGTTGCTCAAAGTGTAATTGATGAATTACAAACTTTAGCTGACTCAAGCAGTAATGAAAAAAGGTCGAAGGGTAGAAGAGGTCTCAAGTTATTAAAAGAATTAAGAGATTTATATGGGAGAAGACTTGTAATAAACCCAACAAAGTATGAAGGTAATGGGGTAGATGAAAAACTCTTGAAAATTACTGAGGATATGACAGGAACTTTAATTACGGCTGATTATAATCTTTCTCAGATTGCTGAAGTTAAAGAATTAAAAGTTATGAATTTGAGTGATTTGGTTATTGCTTTAAGGCCAGAAGTACAACCAGGAGAATCACTTAATATAAAAATCGTGAGAGAAGGTAAAGAAAAAATGCAAGGTATTGGATATTTAGATGACGGCACAATGGTTGTAATTGATGAGGCAAAGAATTTTGTGGGAAGCAGATTAGACATTGTTATCACAGGAGCATTACAAACTCCCACTGGAAGAATGGTCTTTGGAAAACTAATAAATAATCCTGAGTCAAACAAATCTTTTAAATCACCAGCGACACAGGGCTAAATCTAGCTAGAATCAGTTCAATCTTAATTTTGTGATACAAATGACTGTATCTGCTCCTTATTACGGCGAAAACACCGTTATGAGGACCCCACCACCCGATCTCCCCTCTCTTTTGCTGAAAGAGCGAATTGTTTATCTTGGTTTACCATTATTCTCAGATGATGATGCAAAAAGACAACTAGGGATGGATGTTACTGAGTTAATCATTGCTCAACTTCTTTATCTAGAGTTTGAGGATCAAGAAAAACCAATCTATTTCTATATCAATTCAACTGGGACAAGTTGGTACACCGGTGACGCAGTTGGTTTTGAAACAGAAGCTTTCGCTATCTGCGATACAATAAGCTACATTAAGCCCCCAGTACACACAATATGTATCGGACAAGCAATGGGCACTGCTGCAGTTATTCTCTCGTCTGGCACTAAGGGTCAAAGAGCCGCTCTTCCACATGCTTCCATTGTTTTGCATCAACCTATAAGCGGAGCAAGAGGTCAGGCAACTGATATCCAAATAAGAGCTGAGGAAGTTTTGAAAAACAAAAAATCAATGCTGGAGATTTTATCACGTAATACTGGAAAGACTATTGAAGAACTCTCAAAAGACTCTGACAGGATGAGTTATCTCAACCCCCAAGAAGCACTAGATTATGGAGTTATCGATAGAATACTCACAAGTCAAAAAGATTTACCAAGTAAAATTTAACACTCACAAAACTATTTTAAAATCATGCCAATAGGAACTCCAAGTGTGCCTTACAGACTTCCCGGAAGTCAATACGAAAGATGGGTTGACATATATACAAGACTAGGTGTTGAAAGAATTCTTTTTCTTGGACAAGAAGTGAATGATGGTATTGCTAATAGCCTTGTTGCACAAATGCTTTATTTAGATTCTGATGATAATTCCAAACCTATCTATCTTTATATAAATAGCCCAGGAGGATCAGTAACTGCTGGCTTGGCTATATATGACACTATTAAATACGTAAAAAGTGATGTAGTAACCATCTGCGTAGGCCTCGCAGCCTCCATGGGAGCGTTCCTATTAGCCGCTGGGACAAAAGGCAAAAGAGTTGCTTTGCCTCATAGCAGAATAATGATTCATCAACCCTTGGGAGGGACATCTCAACGTCAAGCAAGTGATATTGAAATAGAAGCTAAGGAAATTTTAAGAATTAAAGATATGTTAAATATGTCTATGGCAGATATGACAGGCCAATCATTTGAGAAAATTGAAAAGGATACTGATAGAGATTATTTTCTAAGTGCGGAAGAAGCAAAAAATTATGGCTTAATCGATAGAGTTATATCACATCCAAGCGAAGCAAATCAGTCTTAAATTTTCTAAATTAATATTTTAATTTTAATTTTTAAATTAATAATTTTTTTGGTTTATTTACACCTTAATGTCTAAAATAATAACTATCTAATGCAAAGAAGCTACAACTAATGACCCAACTCTTTTACGACACCGATGCAGATCTAAGTCTTTTAAATAATAAAACAATAGCGATTATTGGATATGGTTCACAAGGTCATGCACATGCCCTTAACCTTAAAGATAGCGGTATGGATGTAATTGTTGGATTATATAAAGGAAGTAAGTCTGAAAGCAAAGCTATTAGCGATGGTCTACAAGTATTTAGTGTTTCTGAAGCTTGCGAAAAAGCAGACTGGATTATGATTCTCCTCCCAGATGAGTTTCAGAAAGATGTTTACCTTAAAGAAATAGAACCAAACTTAAAAGAAGGAAAGATATTAAGCTTTGCTCATGGCTTCAATATAAGATTCGGACTTATCAAACCTCCTAGTTTTGTGGATGTTGTAATGATTGCTCCAAAAGGACCAGGACACACTGTTCGTTGGGAATATCAGAATGGTCAAGGAGTTCCAGCGTTGTTTGCAGTAGAGCAGGATTCTTCCGGAAGTGCAAGATCATTGGCTATGGCTTACGCTAAAGGGATTGGCGGAACGAGAGCAGGAATTCTTGAAACAAACTTCAAAGAAGAGACAGAAACTGATTTATTTGGCGAACAAGCAGTTTTGTGCGGAGGATTATCAGAACTCGTCAAATCAGGCTTCGAAACTCTTGTAGAGGCAGGATATCAGCCCGAACTTGCTTACTTCGAATGCTTACATGAAGTTAAACTTATTGTTGATTTAATGGTGAAGGGAGGCTTATCTCAAATGAGAGATTCTATTTCAAATACTGCAGAATATGGGGATTATGTAAGTGGTAAAAGACTTATCAATAATGATACAAAGAAAGAAATGCAAAAAATTCTAAAGGATATTCAAGATGGAACTTTCGCTAAGAATTTTGTGGAAGAATGCGATAAAAACAAACCCTTAATGACAAAATTAAGAGAAGAAAACTCAAAACATGAAATTGAGAAAGTGGGTAAAGGTCTGCGCTCGATGTTCAGTTGGCTGAAATAAATTTATTTTTAATATTTCTTGGATCGATTGGTTTTGATTTATTGATCGGCGATCCAAGATTTTTAATCCACCCTGTTCAAGTAATTGGCTTTTACATAAAAAAAATATCTGATTACCTAATAAATAATTTTGGAGAAAATAAAAAAATATTGTTTTGGGGTGGTTTCTTCGTAGCTATATCCACTATTGGAATGAGTTTTGGTTTAGGAAAATTGATAGAACTAAGTTATGTGCAATCAAGAAATCATTTTTTTGTTGGATTGTTAATTTTTTTTGGACTTTCAAGTTGTATTGCGACAAAGGGACTAATTTCAAGTGTAAAAGAGATTGCAGAGCTTATAGAACGCAAGGAAATTAATAATCAAAATAAGAAAATAATCAAAGAGAAGGTACAAAGAATAGTAAGTAGGGATGTAAGGTCATCTTCTCTAAAACATCTCTTGAGATCAAGTACCGAAAGCCTTACCGAAAATTCTGTTGATGGAATATTTGGACCATTATTTTGGATTTTTATTGGAATTATTTTTATGAATTTTTCAATTTTTCTACCAGGACCTTTGTCACTTGGTTTTTCTTATAAAGCCATAAGTACTTTAGATTCAATGATAGGTTACAAATATGATTATTTTAAATATTTGGGTTTTTTCAGTGCAAAAATAGAAGATATTTTTACATTTGTTCCTTCAAGATTAGTTTTAATCACTTTACCTTTAGTTAGCTCCAAAGTTAACGAGTATGTATCAATCATAAAAAAAAGTTATCTTGATGGTAAAAAATATGATTCGCCTAATGCTGGGATTTCAGAAGCTATATATGCCTATATTTCTGGTATTAAATTGGGTGGTAAAAGTAAATATAAAAATGAAATTATTAAAAAGCCCATAATTAATGAGACTGGAGATAATTGCACTGAAGAAAAAATCAAATTAATTTGTAAACTAATTACGAGATTACAATTTTTATGGATAATAATTTTTACCTTAATTTTTTTTATAATATCGAGTTTAATTTAATAATAAATTAGTTTAAAAATTATTAGAATAAATCTAAAATCAATGCAAGAAAACGGCTCTTCAATGGAAAATCAAAATGATGCTATTAGTAATACATCATCAAGTGATAATGAATACTCAAAATGGGTAGACAATCAGGGGGATGAAGTTAAGAATGTTTTTGGATTCAATAGCAGTGCTGAGCTTGTGAATGGTAGAGCAGCTATGATTGGATTCTTAATGCTCATATTAACTGAGTTGGTTTTAAGCGGCAGGCCTGTGACTTCTTCAATTTTTGGTATCAATTAAAAATGGAAGAAAAAAAATCTAATCCAATAAAAGCAATCCTATACATATCTTTATGGGTAATAATTTGGGGAACATTAGGCTCTTTAATTGATTATCCTCTTTATAAAAATAAAATTTACTTAGAAGGAAGCATATATCAGTATCTTACTTTCACAATTACAGCGATAATATCAATAATAAGTGCAAAGTTTTTTTATAAAAAATTTGATTTATAAAAATTTGTACCTAAATTTTTTAATAATTTTAGCTGGTTCTTTTTTGTCATTTGACTCGTAAAGTATCCACTGATGTGTCTCAGTATCATGATCACAACCATAATTTCCAGATATGTTATTGTAATTTGAAAGATATGAATGACAATTTTGGTCAGCCTCAAAAGCAGAGTCATAACTTGTTAGGAAATATATCAAAAACAGAAGGATTACTAACAAAAGAAATGATTGAAAAACTAAATTTACTACCTTCATAAGAATTTCTAAAATTTAAATATATCATTTTAAAAATTTTTTCGATCTAAAAATATTTAACGACCAACATTAAAAACAAAGTCACGGAATTCTTGATTCTTTAAATAAAAGATAACTAGCAATATTAAAATCAAATTTAAACCTAATACTATTGATCCAAAGATATTTATTTGTTTTTTACCTGGCAAAGTGTACGTAAATTTCTTGCCCTTAAGAAAAGCTGCTAAGCCTTTTTTTTCTTTTTTTGATTCCTTTATTACAGCATCATTTTTAACTTCATTATCAGAGAAACCTTTTACCATTAAAACTTAAAATCCAAATTTATAATATTCCAAAAAAATAAAATTTTTTAATAATTAACAATTTTTAATCACATATGGGATCGTAAATGAAATTTTTTCATTTGAGAAATTTTTTAAAAAATAAACTTCAATAATTGCTGACTGCAGCCCCAATAAACTTGATTGACATTTGAACCTATTTTGGTCAAATACAAATAGTTGAAGTTTTTCTATTTCAGAAACCAACTCGTTACAAACTTGGGCTTGAGAATCTTTAGTACAATAGCCTGCTTCTTTTAAAATCTTGGATTTTGTTGGTATTGTTTCTGCTATGGCAAAATTAGATAAAAACAAAAATTTTAGTAAAAAAAAAGTTAAATATTTCATTACTTCTTAAGACTTCAAAATTTGAGATACCTTGTTAATAGATTGGTCATTTAGCTATTTTCATTTTACAGAAATTAAAAAAAAAGATGCTCTAAAAGAGCACCTTGACATTAAAAGAAGAAATAGATTAAAAAGATTACCCTTGAACTCTATCCTTAAAAAGTTTACCTGCAGAAAATGTTGGAACTCTTTTAGCAGGTATTGCTATTTTTTCGCCTGTCTTAGGGTTTAATCCCTGTCTTGCAGAACGATCTCTTGGCTCGAATGAACCAAATCCTAGTAAGGAGACTTTTTTGCCTTCCACTACTGAATCAACAATAGTTTCAATAGCTGCATCAACAACTAAAGAAACATCAGTTTTTGTGAGCTCTGTACGAGCAGCAACAAGGTTTACTAAATCAGCTTTGTTCATTGAATTGTTTATAAAGCAGAGATTTAAAGACAAGTGTTTTAAGCAAGCCTAAAAACCTCGAACTTGCATATCATATGGAGCAAATACAAATACGGCAACCGAAAATGCCGGCGGCGCAAAGCTTTATACAAATATTAGGGACATTTTTAGCTACAGGATTTATTTTTATAACCTCACTTTTTTCGTATATAAAATTATCCTCTTTAAATATAAATCAGCTAAAACCATTGGCAGCACTTGATTTATCCTTGAAGAATCCAACTTTATTTATCAGAAAAGAAATGTCAAAGATAAGTAAATTTAAGAATTTGAGCAATTATATTATATTTTATTAATTTTCAGATATATTTCCTTCTCATCACATGAAAAAAATAATTTGTATTTTGAAATCAAGAAAAATCTGGTTTTCTCACAATTAAGCTTTCTCGCTAAATCTTTTTATGCATTAAGAAGATGGATAGTCAAATTGTAATTAATTTGGAAATTAATAATCTCAAAATCTAATAAAGTTGATTAGTGAAACATTAAATTTTAGTTTTTTTCTTAATTTTGTATCTATTATTCTAATATCAGTAATTTGAATAAATTATCTCAATATTTAATTAATCAATGATAAAGAGAAAGTGAATCATATCAATAAAGGTAACCCATTTCCCTTAGGAAGTTCTTTAACTTCACAAGGGGTTAATTTTTCCCTAGTAGCCACAAATGCAGAATATGTAGAAATCTTGTTGTTTGAGACAGAGGACTCTATTTCCCCAAAAAGTATATTGAAACTAGATCAGAATCATAATACAGGTCCCTACTGGCATGCGGAGGTAAAAAATCTAAAAGAAGGTTGTATTTATGCTTTTAGAGTAAAACAAAAAAATAATTCGATCAACAATAACTATGAAAAAAAAGTACTAATCGATCCATGTTCAAGGGGTATAACTGGGTGGGGAAGTTATAAAAGAGAAAATGCATTAAAAACGCAAGAAAATACTAATTCTTGTCTTAAAAGCGTTGTTTGCGATAGAAAAATATTTAATTTTAAAGACTATCCAAGACCGAAACATTCTTGGGAAGAAACAATTATTTATGAACTCCATATCAAATCCTTCACTGAATCAACTGATAGAACTGAAAGTTGTTTCAAGAAATTTTTAAAAAAAATTCCATATCTCAAAGAACTGGGAATTACCTCAATCGAATTACTTCCAATTTTTTGTTTTGATCCAACTGATGCACCAAATGGTTTAGAGAATTTTTGGGGTTATAGTCCAATTAATTGGTTTACTCCCCATTTTGAATACCTTTCGAATGAATCAGCTGAAAAGAATAGAGAGGAATTTAGAAAATTAGTAGAGGAGTGCCACAAGGCAGACATTGAAGTTATTTTAGATGTCGTATACAATCACACTTCTGAAGGAGATTACAAAGGACCTACGATATGTTGGAAAGGTATAGATGAAAACCTTTATTACTTTATTGGGAAAGATAAAAATTATCAGGACGTATCTGGTTGTGGGAATACTATTGCAGCAAACAGAGGATTAGTTAGAAAACTAATAATTGAATCATTAAAGTGTTGGGCGAGTGAATTTGGAGTAGATGGTTTTAGATTTGATTTAGGTATTGCCTTATCAAGAGGAGAAAATCTCTCGCCACTCGATAATCCTCCAATTTTCGAAGATATAGAATGTGAACCAGAACTTGTTGATATAAAGTTTATAAGCGAACCATGGGATTGTGGTGGTTTATATAAATTAGGGGATTTCCCATCTAAGAATACTTTCACTTGGAATGGTCATTTTAGAGATGATTTGCGAAGATTTTGGAAGGGGGATAAAGATACAGCTTGGAATATGAGCGATAAAATCAAAGGTTCTCCATCGATTTATAAAGAAGATACTATTTTTCCAAAATCAATAAACTTTATTACTTCACATGATGGATTCACTCTAAAAGATTTAGTAACTTTCAATAGAAAACATAATTTTGCCAACAGAGAGCAAAACAGAGATGGTGATAACCACAACAATTCTTGGAATCATGGTATCGAGGGGCCAACTACAAACTTATTAATTAATGATTTAAGAAAAAGACAACAAAAAAATCTTATTCTCAGTTTATTTATCTCTAATGGTGTCCCAATGATACTTATGGGTGATGAGATAGGAAGATCACAAGGCGGGAACAATAATTCTTGGTGCCAAAATAATTTATTGGGCTGGATGAACTGGAAACATGATCAACAAGATTTGGAATTATTAGAATATTTTAAATACGTCATAAAAATCAGAAAAAAACTAATAAACATTTTTAATCCATCATTCTTCCCTAATAATAAAACTAATGAAAATATTCCAAAATATCATTGGCATGGAACAAAGTTAGATAATCCCGATTGGAGTAGTTGGTCTCACACAGTTGCTTTTAGTATTAACAAAGGTATTACTAATCCCCTGGTATGGATAGGTTTAAATGCATATTCAAAAAGTATCGATTTCCCCTTGCCAAAATGTAAATATAATTGGTTAAAAGTTATTGACACTAGCATGTCTGAGATTTTTGAACCCTTAACTATCACTGAAAAATTTGTTTCAATAAAGAGTAGAAGCTCTTTATTAATCATTTCAGAAGAAGTATTTGGGGCAAAAAATAATTTATTCTAAAGCGGGCGGCGGGAATCGAACCCGCATCTTCAGCTTGGAAGGCTGAGGTTTTACCACTAAACCACGCCCGCATTAAGTAATACAATTACCATTGCAATAATACATTATTAAACAATCAACAAAGCAAAAAGATTGGAAAATTCACACTCGAAAAAAAATATTACTAGATCAACAACAAGATTAATGTTCTCTTATGGGCTAGGAGATGCAGGCACAGGTTTAGTCGCGACGCAATTTGGTTTTTTTCTGTTCAAATTCTTTATTTCTGCTGGTTTACCAGTAATAATTGCAGGTTCATTATTAATGTTAATAAAGATATGGGATGCAGTAAATGATCCGTTAATTGGATGGTTGAGTGATCGTACTAAATCAAGATGGGGGCCTAGAATACCTTGGATGGTAGTAGCATCTGTTCCTCTTGGTTTCTCTTTAGCTGCGATATGGTGGACACCCACTGGCTCAGTGCTAACCAAGACTATTTACTATGCCATAATTTCTATAATCGTAATGACTGCTTATACAAGTATTAATCTTCCTTTTGCGGCTCTATCTACTGAAATTTCTGAAAAAACAGCAATAAGAACAAGACTAAACGCATCTAGATTTACTGGCTCAATAATTGCAGGACTAACTGGTTTAATAATTGCTGGAGTTGTATTGGGTTCTGAAGGATCAGCAAATAATGAATATTTTTTAATGGGTAAAATAAGCGGATGTATTGCAGTTGCTGCAACATTAATTTCTTGTTGGGGATTGGCTCCATTCGCCAAAAAAGCAAGAAGGCCTTCAGGAAAAGTTGAACCCATAACACTTCAATTCAAAAGAATCTTCAGAAATAAAAAATTTCTAAAAGTTATCACGCTTTATATTCTTCTATGGTGCGCCTTACAATTGATGCAAACAGTAGCGTTAAT
Organism: Prochlorococcus marinus XMU1412; assembly: GCF_017696315.1. Taxonomy (NCBI): domain Bacteria; kingdom Bacillati; phylum Cyanobacteriota; class Cyanophyceae; order Synechococcales; family Prochlorococcaceae; genus Prochlorococcus; species Prochlorococcus marinus. The sequence continues at coordinate 276,935 of NZ_JAAORJ010000004.1, forward strand.
TTATGTAGAGGATGTACTGAATGTACCAACATATATCGCGAAGTGGATCCCAATTCCTTTCCAAATAAGTGCTTTAGTGGGTTTACAAATATGGACCAGAGTATCAAATAAATTAAACAGGATTTCAGCTTTAAACTATGGAGGGATTATGTGGATTATTTCATGTACGGCAGCATTATTCTTACCTTCTTTATCAAAAATTTCAGGAGTTGGAGATAGTTTATTCCTAAATGACGGCAACATATTTCTGTTCATTCTTTTAATTTTCATAATCTGTCTTATTGGCATTGGTGCTTCAACCGCTTTTCTTATCCCTTGGTCACTACTTCCTGATGCAATAGACGAAGACCCAGAGAAACCGGCAGGACTATATACTGCTTGGATGGTACTTATTCAGAAGATTGGTATCGCTTTTAGTGTTCAATTATTAGGATTTTTATTGTATTTATCAGGTTATCAATCATGCTTTGTTGATAAAGATGGTCTTAATATTATTGAACAATGTTACTCAGCACAATTAACTATTAGATTATGTATTGGTTTTATACCCTCAATATTGGTAATAATTGGTCTTTTAATCATGAGAGAATGGGATCGAAAATTAATTACAAACTAATATAAAGATATGTACTACCTTAATTTTTTCAAAAGACTTCTAAGCAGCTTAATCATTGGTGGGCAAGCAATTAATTTTATCTTTAAAGGTAAAATTTCCAAAAATGATCTCTTTGACCAACTTATGGAGTCAGGTCCTGGCAGTTTATTGATTGTATTAATTACAGGAATTGCCGCAGGTACAGTTTTTAATATTCAAGTTGCATCACAACTTACAAGCATGGGGGTTTCAAGTGAAATTGGAGGTTTATTAGCAGTAGGCATGGCGAGAGAAATGGCCCCTCTTCTAACTGCTACTTTAATGACTGGAAAGGTTGCAACTGCCTATGCTGCTCAACTGGGCACTATGAAAGTCACAGAACAAATCGAGGCAATAACCATGTTAAGGACCGAACCAGTCCAATATTTGGTAGTCCCAAGGTTACTATCGATGGTAATAATGTCTCCAATACAGTGTCTTTTGTTTTTATCTGTAGCTTTATGGAGTGGCCAAATTTGGAGCACAATTTTTTATAAAGTTCCTCCAATAGTTTTTTGGACATCTGTAAGATCAGGTAATGTGAGTTTAACCAGTACAGACTTAAGTTCAATGTTAATAAAATCTGTAGTATTCGGATTACTTATTTCAGTCATTGCTTGTGGATATGGACTCACAACTAAAGGAGGTCCAAAAGAAGTTGGAACAAGTACAACAGGTGCTGTTGTAATGACTCTCGTTACTGTATCTTTAATGGATGTATTACTAACGCAAATTTTATTTGGATGATACTATGTTTAATACCAAATCAAAAAAAGAGGAACCAGTAATAATATCTCCTTCATTTCAGTTGCCAATCATTCTAATAATTTTAAGCTTTATGCTTTTATTTTTAAATATTGGTTCTTTGCCAACAATAGTTTTTGCTTCTTTTAGCTTTTTTTTATTACTTCAGTCATTCACCTTAAGAATAAAAATAACAAATGATGATTTTATCGTTTTACAATTAGGTAAAGAGATTAGAACTTTTCCATTTAAGAACTGGATATCATGGAAATTCTTTTTCCCTATAATCCCGGGTATTTTTTATTTTAGAGAAAAGTCCAGTCCTCATTTGTTACCAATTTTATTTAATCCAAAGCAATTAAAAGATGAGCTCTTAAAAAAAGTTGATTCCCTGGAAATTAAAAATTCTTAAAATTCAGACTTTGCCTAATCATCAAAATTATTTAAATGACCAATACAGAAATTTCCGACAATAATCCTGAAAAGGAATTAATGCTAGATAAGTCAATTTCAGATGATAAAACCAAACAAATTAGTAAGAAAAATACAACGCAAAATAAAAAAATTACACCGAAAAACGATAAATCAACTAAATCTTTTGATGAAATTTCTAATGAAATTTTAAGAGATCTCGTCTCAAAAAAAGACTCTTTAGTTAAAGAAATAAAAGAGTTAGAAACAAAAAAAAATGAAATAGAAAAAGATATTAATTCAAATTTCAAAGGACAGTCAGATAATATTGCTAAAAGAGTGAAAGGCTTTCAAGAGTACTTAACTGGAGCTTTGCAAAATCTTTCACAAAATGTAGAGAAACTTGAATTAGTTTCGCAACCAATCATCGTAAAGCCTTCTCCCTTGGATGAGAAAAAGCAAAACAATAGCACAAATAATATAGTTAATGTTCCTGCTCTTTCTGAAACATTTAAGCCAGATGAAGAGATTATAAAAAGTTGCTTTGCAAGTTTCAAAGAACAACCTGACTTTTATGCAGAACCTTGGAAATTAAGACGGAGTCTTGATTCATCAGATATAGAAATTATGGATGATTGGTTCTTTAACATGGGCGGAAGAGGTTCTCTTGAAAGTAGAGGATCTAGACAAAAAAATGCCTTGTTATCAGCAGGTTTAATATCTATTCTTGGCGAATTATATGGAGATCAGTTTCAGACTCTTATTTTAGCTTCGCAGCCTGAACGATTAGGTGAATGGAGAAGAATTCTTCAAGATTCACTTGGTCTAACAAGAGATGACTTTGGACCTAATAGTGGGATTGTTCTTTTTGAAAGGCCTGAAGGTGTCATCGAAAGAGCTGATAGATTAGAAGCCAATGAAGAATTGCCATTTATTATCATTGATGCAGCAGAAACCTCTGTTGAAATTCCAATACTACAATTCCCATTATGGGTTGCATTTGCTGGTTCAGATAATGAAATTTACGATGATCTTGAACTAAACTAAGCTTTATGAATATCTTAATAATTTTTACAAGTTATCTTTTAGGATCACTTCCAACAGGTTTTTTAACTGGGAAATATCTCAAAAATATAGATCTAAGAACTATAGGTTCTGGATCTACTGGAGCCACAAATGTCCTAAGAAATGTTGGAAAATGGCCAGCACTTTTTGTTTTTATCATTGACGTTGGGAAAGGCCTTATTGCAGTAAAACTTGCTCAATATTATTCAGATCAAGGATTAATAGAAGTAATCGCAGGGATATCCGCTATCTCAGGACATATTTGGCCAATATGGCTTAAAGGTAAAGGAGGGAAAGCTGTTGCGACTGGATTAGGTATGTTTTTAGCTCTTTCTTGGAAAGTTGGACTCGCATCTCTTGGCATTTTTTTAATAGTGCTAACAAAAACTAAATTTGTCTCTTTATCGAGTATTTCAGCTGCAATCTTACTTCCTATTTTTATGTTTTTTTACCTAGGTAAATTTATGCACTCTTACTTTTTTATAAGTTTAATTGTGTCATTATTAGTAATCTGGAAACATAGAACAAACATAACAAGATTACTTAAGGGAGAAGAATCCAAAATCAATCAGAATCAATAGATTTAAATATTTCTATTAGAGCTTTATTAGGATCTATAGCTTTTGATATTGATCTACCAATAACTAACTTTGAAGCGCCATTATCTATAGCTTCATGGGGAGTCATAATTCTATTTTGATCATCTTTATTATCAATATTTAATCTGATACCTGGTGTAATAAGTTCAAAATTATTACTATAAATAGATCTCAACATTTTTACCTCCAAAGGGGAACAAACACATCCATCTAATCCGGCATCAAAAGACAACTTTGCAAGTCTCAATACATTTTCTTCAATTGAATTATTTCTATCAAGATCAGTTTGAAAATCTTTAAGAGAAAAGCTTGTTAAAACAGTTATTCCTACAACTAGAGGAGGCTTTAAACTGACTGAGGTGGCTCCTTCTAAAGATGCTTTTTTCGAATCCTTAAGAGCTTTTAGACCTGCTGAAGCATGAATAGAAATTATATCCACCCCTAATTTTGAAACTTGGTAGCATGCTGCACGCATGGTATTTGGAATATCATGAAATTTTAAGTCTAAAAAAATTTTTTTATTTAAACCTTTTAATATTTCGATAACTCTTGGACCTTCCCTCACAAAAAGCTCTAAACCAACTTTCACCCACTTAATATTAGGACATTTATCCAAAAGTAATTTTGCTTGCCTTACATCTAATCCATCCATTGCCAATATTATTTTATCTTCTGAATTAAATCTGTTATTCATTAATTTAGTTTTCAAACCTCTTAATTATTTTTTTCCCAATTTGCAAAATTTTTCCTTCCAAATCATTTTTTGAATTAAAAACTAAATCAGGATTTATTACTTTCTGACTTTCAATTTTTACACCCCCACCTTTAATAGATCTTTTGGATTCGCTGCTAGATTTGAAAAGTTTTAGAGCACTTAACAAGTAAAAAAACTTTACTGGAAAAACTACTTCTTTTAAAGAAATCTCTGGAATTTCTCCAACTTTTTCTTTTTGTCCAAGGAATAATTTTTCGCAGTTTGATTGCGCGTTTAATGCTTCTTCAGCCCCATGGAATAAAGTAGTAACTTCTAGAGCCATTCTTCTCTGTAATTCACGAGGATTTGAGTTTTCAAGAAAACTTAAATTTAATTCAGTAAGTAATTCAAAATAAGAAGGTATTATATTATCTGGGACTTTTTCTAATTTTGAATACATTGAAAGAGGATCTTCATTCAAACCGACGGTGTTAAATTCAGATTTACTCATCTTCTTAATCCCATCTAAACCTGTCAAAATTGGCAGCAGAACACCAAATTGAGGGTCTTGTTTAAAATGCCTTTGAAGATCTCTTCCTATTGCAATATTAAATTTCTGATCTGTACCTCCAAGCTCAATATCTGATTGAACAACTACCGAATCGTAACCTTGTAAAAGTGGATATAAGAATTCATGCAAAGCAATTGGGACTTGCGAAGTGTACCTTTTATTAAATTCCTCCTTAGCTAGCATTTGACTAACTGTTGTACTACCCATTAATTCAATTATCGAATTAAGATTTAATCCTTTTAACCATTCACTGTTATATCTAATTTCTATTCTATCTTTTGAATCAAAATCTAAAATAGATTCATTAGCTGGCTTTCCCATCCCTAGTTGGGTTAAGTATGTTTTTGCATTATCCTTAACTTCTTTTTCCGATAACTGGACCCTTGTTTTGTTTTTTCCCGTTGGGTCTCCAATTTGAGCAGTAAAATCTCCAATAATTAGAACTGCAACATGTCCATTATCTTGGAATGCCCTAAGTTTTTTAAACAATATGCTGTGCCCAAGATGAATATCTGTTCCAGTTGGATCGATCCCTAGTTTAACCCTTAATTTTTTATTATTTTTTTTCGCATGATCAATTATCTCCGAAAAGGTTTGATCCGTTCCCTTAATTGGAAAATATTCTTCTATTCCTCTTGACAGCCATGATGGCAATATTAAATTATCTGACATGAAGCTTTAAAAGTTTAATTTAAGAAGTTTTATCAAGTTCATCCTTCATTCTTATTAAGGTTTTATTCATTTGATCGAACATTTGATCAGGAGTAATCCCAAATTGACTTAACTGTGTCTTTAATTGTTCTACGGTCATTTTTGCTTGAAAATCTTCAGATAATTCAAACCTCTTCATAAAAACCTTATAACGATCCATAAGAGATTCCATTTTTTTTATAAACATTTTTTTCCCTTCTCTGTCAAATTTTCCATAATCAGAACCAAGTTTCATAAGTTCTTGGTAGTCTGTAAAAAGCTTTTTAGCTTCTTCTTGAACGATGTCTGACTCAAAGAATCCCATTTCTATTTTTTTTCTTCGCAAGATTAAGGCTCAATTACAAGATAACAAGAATCTTTTAAATTGATTAGAACATTAATAAATTTTAGTTTATAAATAATTCTTTGATTTATATTTTTTCAGAATTAAATTTAGTAGACATGCTTCATAAATATTGGAAAAATTTAACGTAAATAATATTTCAAACCAAAATAGGCAATTTGAATTATTTGGTTCAAATGTAAATACATCAATTAATTTTCAACACTCAAATAATCTAAAAATCAAAGGCGAAAACCTTACTGAATGGAGAAATAGAATACATAATCACCAATTCAAAATTTCAAAAGATACTCACAATAAAACTTTGAATCAAACAAGTCTTCCTTTAAATACAATTGCCAATGAAAGAAAAATTGATCCTTTTTCGCTGCAGCCATTATCATTGAACTTTTGGAGAACCAATCAATATATACACAATGGGCCAGCAATGTATTTTGTAATTGACTCGATGGAGTGTTCGAAAATAATCCTATATATAGGAGAAACAAATTCAGCAAATAAGAGATGGAAGGGAGAACATGACTGTAAAAATTACCTCATGAACTATAAAGAAGCCCTTGCTCATAACAAAATCTCAAGTCACCAAGATATTCGTTTCTTCTTAGATGTACCTAAAGAAGTAAAATTAAGACGTAAATTAGAACAGCAACTGATATATTTATGGTTACCACCTTTTAATAAAGAAACTCGAGATAGGTGGTCAACTACTTTCACAAACAACTAAAAGCTAATTAAATCCATTTTACAAATGCAATTTTCCACATTCCAAGAAAATCTAGATAACTGGCAAGGTGCTTCATTAATTTTTGGAGTTTTAGAGGAAGAAATTGCGAGCCAACTTGAAAACTTAAAATTTGTTATTGACCCAAAATTACTACTTAAAAAAATTACTCAAAAAAAATTCAAAGGAGAAAAAGGGCAAACTTTAAGCTTTGAATTTTTAGATCAAAAATTAGAAACTTTAATCATAGTTGGTCTTGGCAAATCAAAAGACCTAAATAAAAGTGATATAGAAAACTCTATAGGAAATCTACTTAGGAAAACTGTTGATAAAAATGAAAAAATCAGCATAATGCTACCTTGGGAATTAATAAATTTACAACTAGCAATAAATCAATTAGCAGAGTCAGCCAGATTATCTACCTATAAGGACAATAGATTCAATAAGAAAAAAGATGAAAAGAAAGTTCTTAAAGAAATAGAGTTTTTGAATTTAAAAAAATCTGAGAATATTAGCTTTGCAGAGACAGCACAAATATGTGAAGGTGTAGAACTAGCTAGAAGACTTGTAGCTGCCCCTCCCAATAGTCTTACACCTCTGGAAATGTCTATACAAGCTTTTCAAATTGCTAAAGATCATGATTTGGAAATAAAAATTTTAGAGGCAAAAGATTGTGAAGATTTAGGAATGGGTGCATATTTAGCTGTAGCAAAAGGTTCTGATCTAGATCCTAAATTTATACATCTTACTTTAAAGTCAGAGGGTCCTATAAAAGAAAAGATTGCTCTTGTTGGGAAAGGTTTAACCTTTGACTCTGGAGGATACAACCTTAAAGTAGGAGCATCTCAAATTGAAATGATGAAATATGATATGGGCGGAAGCGCTGCAGTTTTAGGAGCAGCAAAAGCACTTGGAGCAATAAAACCAAAGGGATTAGAAATTCATTTTATTGTGGCATCTTGCGAAAACATGATAAATGGATCTGCAGTACATCCTGGAGATGTAGTTAAAGCTTCTAATGGTAAGACAATTGAAATAAATAACACTGATGCAGAGGGTAGACTCACATTGGCTGATGCTTTAACTTACGCATCAAATTTAAAACCGGATTCAATAATAGATCTCGCAACTTTAACAGGAGCTATTGTTGTTGCATTAGGGAATGATGTTGCTGGATTCTGGAGCAATAATGATGATCTAGCAAATGATCTAAAAGCTGCATCAGCCCAGAGTGGCGAAGAATTATGGCAAATGCCTTTACAAAAATCTTATAAAGAAGGTTTAAAGTCTCATATAGCTGACATGAAAAATACAGGCCCTAGAGCAGGTGGGTCAATAACTGCTGCTTTGTTTTTAGAAGAATTCTTTGATAAAGAGATTAAATGGGCGCATATTGATATTGCTGGGACTTGTTGGACTGATAAGAATAAGGGAATTCACCCATCCGGTGCAACCGGTTTTGGAGTTAAAACTCTTGTTCAATGGATTAAAAATAAATAACTATATTTAAATCATTCATCCCAAAGATTTGTTGATCTAGCGTTATCGCCCCATAATTTATCCAACCTCTGATCTCTCCCACATGAGAATCTATAGAACTTATATTTTAATTCATTTCTCTCAGCAAAATCCTGATGATATTCTTCAGCCAACCAAAATTGACCTTTTGACTTTAGTTCTACAGATATTTTTTCTAATGGCACACGCAATTCATTAGAGGCCGAAACAATTCCATTTATTGCATCATTTTCCTCAGTTGCATCTTTGAAAAAAATTACTGGCCTATAAGAATCTCCACGATCACAAAATTGACCACCGCCATCCAGAGGATCAATATTTCTAAAATAGAGCCTAAGTATCTCGGGTAAAGTTACCAATTTGGAATCATAGTCCACCAAAACCACTTCCTGATGTCCTTCATGATTTTCGTATGTAGGATTTTGAATATCTCCACCTGAATAACCACTTTGTACAAAATTTATCCCCTTTAATGACTCTAAATCATGTTCTAAACACCAAAAACAACCTCCTGCAAGAATCAATTCCTCTGCAAAAGCGTTTACAGGATTAATAAATATTGAAAGCGCAATTATTAGAGGTAAGAAATATTTCATTTTTTTATTATAAAGTTCAAATAATGGAATTAATAATCTCTTTAGCAGCCCTCTGGACTACGCCCTCTTCTCCTAATTCTTTTTTTAAAAAAGCATAACCTTTTTTAATTTTTAATTTTTCTGACTTCCCATCAAGAATCCTACAAGATTTGTAAAAAATTTTCTTTTCGTCAAACTCTCTCTGCACAAACTCAGGGATTATTAATTTATTAACTAACAAATTTACAGGAGAAATAAACTTTACTTTAAAATTGAGAATTTTTTTAGCAATAAAAGCAGTTACCCTACTTACTCTATAACCAACAATCTGTGGGATTCCATATAAAGCTAATTCCATATTAACTGTACCAGATTTACAAAGAGCAATTTTAGTGAGGGAATAAATATAAGGCTTTAATTTTGCACTATCTTTTTGAGAAATAACAAGTCCTTTAACTTGATATTTTCTCAATGCTTTTTTGAATATTTCATCAAAAGCCTTTCGACAGGAGGGGATATAGACAACCAAACTTGGATATTTTTGTTGTAATTTTCTAGCCGCCAGCATAAAAGTAGGTAATATATATCTCAATTCTTGAGGTCTTGATGCGGGCATTAAAAGTAGAATATTTTGATTTGGGCGCAGGCTTAGAATAGTTCGAGCATCTTTCTTTAGCGGAAGTTTTTTTGTTAAATCAATCATTGGATGTCCAACCCACAAAACATTTCCACCTCTCTTTTTATAAAATGCTGCTTCTTTCTTAAAAATCGCAAATATTTTATCAGAAAAATTTATTAAATTTGTCGTGCTATTATTACCAACCCTCCAAGCCCATTCTTGAGGTGCAATATAGTAAAAAATTGGAATTTTAGTCTTCGATTTTTTTAATTTTGTTCCAATTTTTATATTTGGACCCATATAGTCAATCAAAATTAAGCAATCCGGAGGATATTTTTTTAATAATTTATAAAATCTTCTTTGAATTATTATTGTTGGAATAATAAGAGGTAAAGCCTCCCAAATTCCTATTGCACTAATTGATGTAGTATCTTGAAGAATTTTTACGCCTTCTTTCCTCATCCTTTCCCCGCCTAATCCGCAAATTTCTAAATCTATAGATTTTTTTTTTGCTTCATCTAATAATGCTTTTGATAACAAACTTCCGTGCAAATCTCCAGAGACTTCTCCAGTACTTATAAAGATCTTTTTATTCATACATTCACTACAGGCATTGGTCCTCTTCTTTCTTTAGATATTGATTCTTTTAAAAAACTACATAATCTTGTAGATGAAAGATCTAATTCTCCTTTCATTACTTTTTCTAAAGAATTTGAAATCGCATTATTAGATTTAAAAAGTATATTCCAAGTACTTTGAAGTAATTTTAAGTCAAAATCTTTATTTTCCATTAAACCACTTCTCTTTATTCCAATCCGATTTAAACCTCTTAATCTTCCTGGATGCCCTTCGGCCAAGCAAAAAGGAGGTACATCTCTATCTACTCTAGTCATCCCTCCAATCATTGCTAAATATCCAATATGTACAAACTGATGAATACCTAAACAACCGCCAATAATAGCTTTATCTTCAATCTTTACATGGCCTGCGACGTGAACACTATTTGATAAAACTATCCTATTACCAAGTTCACAATTATGGCCGATATGAGTGTAAGCCATCAACAAATTATTATTTCCAATAATTGTTTTTTCTCCTTCATCAGTTGCCTTATTAATAGTTACACATTCTCTGAAAGTATTATTATCTCCAATAATTACTTCAGTATGGGCCCCTTTATATTTAAGATCCTGGGGATCGAGACCTATAAAAACATTTGGGAAAACTTTATTATTAGTACCAATTTGAGTTCTTCCTGAAATAACAGCATTCGGTCCTATTTCGGTTCCTTTCCCGATAGTCACATCAGGACCGATAATAGCTCCTTGAGAGACAATAACCCCATCATGTAATTCGGCACTAGGATCAACAAAAGCATTTGGGTGCACTTTTACGCCACTAAAGCTTGAGTTCAATTCATTATTTTTATGATCCATATCCCTAATCAACTAATGAAAACATTAATTCTCCAGCACAAACCAACTTCCCATCAACGTGCGCCTCACCTTTAACCTTCCCAAATCTTTGTCTTTTAATAGACAATAACTCACAAGAAATTATCAATTGATCTCCTGGCACAACTGGTTTTCTGAATTTAACATTATTAATTCCAGCAAAGACAAAAAGTCCTTTAGGGAAGTCAGGCATTTGCGTTACAATTATTCCACCAACTTGAGCCATTGATTCAACAATAAGAACCCCAGGCATCAAGGGTCTCTCAGGAAAATGTCCCTGAAATTGAGGCTCATTTATAGTTACATTTTTTACTGCAACCGCTTTCTCCCCAGGAATATGCTCTATAACTTTGTCCACAAGTGCGAAAGGATATCTGTGAGGTAATAAACCTAGTATGTGCTCAGCAGAAAGTTGATTATTTTCACTGGATAATTTCTTTTCCAAAACAATTAGAGATAAAGTTAATTTTTTAGCGATGAGGCCAATAAAGCATTTAAAGAATGTGATCCTTTATAAACTAAAATTTGAGCCTTAGGTAACCCTACCAAAGCCAAGTCCCCAATTAGGTCTAAAATTTTATGTCTTATTGGTTCATTATCAAATCTTAATGGCGGATTAACCCATTTATCACCGTCACAAACAAGGGCATTTTCCAAACTTCCACCTTTTATTAATCCAAGTTCACTTAACTCTTGAAATTGATCCTTAAAACCAAAAGTCCTTGCTGGAGCAATCATTTCAACGAAATTTTTTGGATTTAAATCAATCACAAAAGTTTGATTTCCAATAGCTTTATAGGAAAAACTTATAGTGGATATAATTGTAGTTTTTTCAGATGGCGTGGCTGCTATTACTGAGCCTTCTTTATTTAAAATTATAGATTTATTAATCTCTTGAAAAAAATTATCCGGTTTAGGTGCTTTTTTTATCCCAACTTCTTCGAAATCTTTAACCCACTGAATTGCTGATCCATCTAAAAGTGGAATCTCTTTACCATCAACCTCAATATGAATATAACTTAACCCGCACCCAGCCATTGATGATAATAGATGCTCAATAGTATATAAATTTCGTCCTCCCAATTTAACTGCTGTACAAAGCATGGTACTACCAATTAAATCTTGAGTAAGCTTAAAAATCTCGCCAGGTTTATCCCTGAAAGAAACATAATATCCTTCTTTTTCATAAGGAGAAATTGTAACTCTTGTTTTTTCTCCACTATGAAGGCCTATACCTTCTCTGGAGATAACACCAGCCAAGGTATAGCAAAAATCATAATTAGCAGGCCAAGAAAACACTTAAAACTTCCATCCAACTCCAAGTGTATATCTCCAATCTCCACTTAGGTCCTTACTAGCAACATCTAATCTTAATGGCCCTATTGGTGTTTTAACCCCAACCCCTCCTCCAAGCGAATAACCAGAACCTGATTTCTGTAATAATTTACCAGGTTTTCCTGGGACATCATTTTGAGATCCTAAATCACTTCCTGCATCAACAAATAAAGCTCCTGATATCATTCTCCAAATAGGGAATCTATATTCTGCAGTTCCTTCTACAAAACTTTTACTTACAGCTAAATCACAAGATCCCCACCCTCTAACTGATGATGTTCCTCCCATACAAAATGCTTCATAAGGAGGCAATTCGCCAAGAATAGTTCCCACCTTAAATTGAAAACCAATAGCTTGAGGACAATCTTCACTAGTAGCTTTGGTAGATCTACATGCCTTGGTTAAATTGATCAGTTTTGTAGGTATAAAATAAGAATATGAAGCTCTCATTCTATTAAAAGTTGGAGAATTTTTTCCCATTGAAACAAACTGTTCTGTACCAAAGGTAAATTTATTCCCCGCAGTTGGGTTAATGGAACTGTTCAAATTATTTCTAGAAGCGCTCGCGATTACACTCACTAATGTATTCTCTGCAGGGCATGAACCATCATTAGGAGTAAATCCAATACAGATAATATCATTTATATTTCCAGTTGTTGGAGTTCTATCACCATAAGGTTTTTTATTGCCATCACCATCAATCATCTTAACTTTCTTAAAATTCATTCCTGCAAGAACTCTCCATTTAGCTACCTTAAATGGATCTCCACCATTTAATGGCCTTGAGAAAGAAAATCCACCTCCTGTTTTTTCTAAAACTATTGAAGAAAAAGTATCAGAGGTTGAAGTACTAGTATCATCTACAGCGTATATGCGCCCATTATTTTCACTTTTAAATTCTTGTGGATAATCTCTGCTTAAAAAAAGATTTGTCCTAAAAGATGTTTTATGTTTATCTCCTTTAATCCATGGATCAGATAATGAAAAATTATAGGTGGTTGAATATTCTCCGAAATTTAGATTCAAATTTGTAGACCATGCTCTTCCTAAAGTATTTGTTTCCTGCAAACCAATTGAGGCGAAGATCCCTGAACCATTGCTATAACCAAGTCCACCTGTTAACGATCCTGTTCTTTGTTCGCTCAAGTCTAAAAAAATTATGACTTGACCAGGATTTAAATTATCAGGGCCAAGAGAAACCTTTACATCATCAAATAATGATGTGGCATAGAGTCTACCGATATCAGCTTCTAAAATTTTTCTATTAAAGATGGTGCCAGGTTGTGTTTTTAACTCTCTCTTTATAACCCAGTCTTTAGTTTTCCCTTTTCTAGGTTTTCCATCAATAATAAATTCACCATCAGAATTTGGGAATCTTATTTTTACATCAGATATGATACCATCTGAGACTTTTAATATTACTACACCGTTCTCAGAGATTCTATCTGGGCCACTAATTCTAGCTAAAGAATAACCCGCTTTTTCATAACGTTCTTTTATTATTTCTATCTTGTTTTGTAATTCATTTAAGTTAAGAGTTGTCCCATAATAATTTTTAAAAATATCGTCTACGTATTCATGAGAAATTACAGAGTTTTTTGGTTTAAGTTCAACTTTTTTCAAAATTGGATTAGGCACTACATTTACTATTAGTCTCACGCCTAGTGGGCCATCTTGAGACTTTATTTTTACTCCTGAGAACCAACCACTAGCATAAATTGAATTAAGATCTTTATTTAAAATTAGATTATCAACAATACTTCCAGGTTTTATGCTCATGGAATCATATGCAGCCAATTCAAGTTTTCTACCCTCAGGATGATTTTCCCAACCTTCGATAATTATTTCTGAGATAAGAACACTTTCTTGACTAATATCATTATTATTTTCTGCAAGAAGAATTTTTTTCTCTTTTTTAATATCAATCCCATGAAATAAAACATCATTAATATTTGGCATTTCTAAGGTTTTTATTGATTGATCAACGTCATTTGGCAAATACTTAGCAGCCAGTTCAGAATTATTTGATATCAATATCAATGGAGAGCAGGCAACATTTATGAAAACCTTTCCAAATTTTAAAAAATGTTTTTGCATAGTACTTGTGATTAAGATAAATAACTCAATATTTAATCAATTAGGTTTTAGAAAATCGTTAATTCTTCGGTGGATTTCACTATAAGCTTCAATTAAACCACCTAAATCATTTCTAAATCTATCTTTATCAAGACTTACAATCATATCATTTTTTTGATTTAGATCCCACAATCTGCAATTATCAGGACTTATTTCATCCCCTAGAATGATATTATTTCTAAAATCAAAACCAAATTCCAATTTAAAATCTACAAGTTGAAGTTGAATATTTTTAAAAAAACTTTTCAAGATTAAATTAATTTTTAAGGTTAAATTTATTATTAACTCTAAATCATGAGAGCTTAATATATTCATTAATTCAATTCTATCTTTAGTAATAAGGGGATCATTAAGTTCATCATTTTTAAGATAGATATCAATTAATGGTTGAGATAACAAAGTTCCAGGTTTAATAGTGGTTTGTTTGCATAAAGAACCATAAGCAGTATTTCTTAGAACAATTTCTAATGGAATTACTTTTATTTTTTTTGCAATCATTGTATTTTCATTTTCAAGTTCAATAAAATGAGTTGGAATATTTTTCTTAATGAGAATCTCAAAAATTCTTGCACTTATTAAGCAATTAAGTTTGCCTTTACCTTCAAATCTTTCTTTTTTCAACGCATTAAACGCTGTAGCTTCATCTTTAAATTCAATTTTTACTTTATTTGCATCATCATGAGTAAAAACTTTTTTTGCTTTGCCTTCATAAATCAACTCATATTTTTTATTCATTAACTTAATACCTCATAATTATTAATAAACTGCTTTTTATACTTATCATAATTATTAGAGATCAACTTCAAATGATTTATTTCATTTTAACTGATTATTGATCGAAACCTCATAACCTTAAAAAAACAAATATATGGGTATTCAATCACGTAGTTCAAAGAACTTTAACAGATTGGAAAATATTCTAATAATTGGCAATGGCGGGAGAGAAAACTCTTTAGCTTGGGCTATTCAAAAAAATGAATTAGTTAAAAAAGTTTATTTAATACCTGGTAACGCTGGTTCAGAAAGAATAAATAAATGTGAAAGAATAAAAATTGATATAAATAATAAAAATGAACTAGTCGAAAATCTTGATTTTTTTAAGATAGATTTAGTCGTTATTGGACCAGAAATACCTCTGGCAAATGGATTAGCTGATTTTCTTCGAAACTTAAATTTTAAAGTGTTTGGCCCTAATCAAGATGGAGCAAAATTAGAATTTAGCAAATCTTGGGCGAAGAAATTTATGCAAGACGCAAATATTCCAACTGCAAACTTTTGGAAAGTCAATTCTTTAGAAGATGCCAAAAAAATTATTAATTCATCATCAATTCCACTTGTAGTAAAAGCTGATGGTCTAGCTTCTGGTAAAGGTGTTTTTATTCCTAATTCAAAAGATGAATGCTTTAAAGCAGCAGAGACAATTTTTAATGGGAGATTTGGCAACTCTGGGAATGTAGTTGTTCTAGAAGAAAAAATTCAAGGGCCAGAAGTTTCAGTTTTTGCATTATGCGATGGAAAGAATTATACCTTACTTCCAACGGCCCAAGATCATAAACGTCTTAATGAGAAAGATAAAGGGCCAAATACAGGAGGTATGGGGGCTTATTCTCCTGCCCCATTATTAACAGAAGATTACCTTAATAGAATTATCAAAGAGATAATTGAACCTACAATAAATGAATTAAATACAAGAAATATTGACTATAGAGGCGTAATTTACTTTGGATTAATGATCACAGAATCTGGGCCCAAAGTTATAGAATATAACTGCAGGTTTGGTGATCCAGAATGCCAAACAATAATGCCCTTGATGGATCAAAATTTTGTATTTCTTTTAGAAAAATGCTCAATGGGAAACTTAAATGGTGATGAAATAATTAATACTTCTGATAAAGTTAGCGGTTGCGTAATAGCTACCTCCAAAGGTTATCCTCACGAATATAAAACTGGCTTTAAAATAGATATGGATAAGATTGACACAAATGATTGTCAAATCTTCGACTCAGGTACTTCATTAAGTGAAGATGGGAAATTATTAACTAATGGAGGAAGAGTGTTAAGTATTGTCTGCCAAGGTAAAGACTTCGATAGGGTTTTTGAAAAAGCATATAAGAATTTAAAAAAAATTCATTTTGAGGGTATTTACTTTAGAAATGACATAGGCCATCAAGTCAGAAAAAACTTTTCTAAGGAGAATTAAGCTTATGGTAGATACCAATAATCGAGAAAATAGAAAATATAACATCAGTGAAAATGAAGATATGAATAGTAACTATTGGATTAATGGACTCATCGCTTGGTGGAGTGGATTCAGTTTAAGAACAAAGCTGTTAGCTATAGCGACTCTTGTCGTAAGCCTCTTAATGACAGGAATAACTTTTTTTGCATTAAATAGTATCCAAAGAGATGCAGGAATGAATGATACTAGATATGCTCGAGATCTTGGCTTATTGTTATCTGGGAATGTTACAGAATTAGTCGCTAATAACCAAAAAAAAGAAATTTCAAATGTAGCTGAAAAGTTTTGGAGATCAAGTCGAAACCTTCGTTATATATTCTTTACTGATGCTGAAGATATTGTTCAACTTGGGATACCTATCAGTGCAACACCAACAAGCTCAGACAGTCAGTTTCAGCTCACTCGAAAACTAAAACTACCTTCAGAATTGAAAAAGAGACCACAATTCCCATTGGTTAGGCAGCATGCGACACCTCAAGGTCAAGTAACAGATGTATTTGTCCCAATGTTGTGGAAAGGCAAATATCTTGGAACTCTAGCTTTGGGAGTCACTCCTAATAAAAAAGCATTAGCCAGTGCTGCCTTAACTAGAGAAGTAACCATTGCAGTTTTTATCTCTATTTGGGTTTTAGTAATACTTGGAGCTGTATTTAATGCACTGACAATTACAAGACCAGTCAGAGAATTAGTAAGAGGTGTTAGAGAAATTTCAAGAGGAAATTTTAAATCCAGAATTTCTTTACCCATGACAGGTGATCTAGGAGAACTCTTAAATGGATTTAACCGAATGGCAACACAGTTAGAAAATTATGACGAAGCTAATATAGAAGAACTTAAGGCGGAACAAATCAAGCAGCAATCATTAATAGCTACTATGGCTGATGGTGCAATATTATTGGACTCACAAGGCAAGATTGTACTTACTAATCCAACAGCAAAGAGATTATTTCGTTGGGAAGGAAGATTTCTAGAAGGAAAATATTTTTTAAATGAAATCCCCGAAATCTTATCCAACGACTTACATACAAATATAGAGTCTATTTTAAACAGAGAAAAGGAGAAGGACGATTTAAGATTCAGTTTAGGAGAACCAGCAAGAACCTTAAGAATTGTCTTGCAATCAGTCTTAGATACAAACAAAGTTGAATTAAAAGGAATTGCTGTGACAATTCAAGATTTAACTAGAGAAGTTGAACTTAACGCGGCACAAAATAGATTCATAAGCAATGTATCGCATGAATTAAGGACTCCACTTTTTAATATCAAAAGTTATGTAGAGACCTTACATGATTTAAAAGATCAGCTTTCCGATGAAGAACAAATAGAATTTTTGGGAATTGCAAATTCAGAGACTGATAGGTTAACAAGACTTGTAAATGATGTATTAGATTTATCTAGATTGGAGTCTGGGAAAATTGTTCAGCTAGAGCAAATGGACATAAAACCAGCAATAGAACAGACTCTTAGAAATTATAGACTTAATGCTTCAGAAAAAAATGTTTCACTAGCACATGAAATAGAAGAAACTATTCCTCCAATTCTTGGAAATTTCGATCTGCTTTTGCAGGTTTTTGATAATTTACTAGGAAATGGATTGAAATTTAGTCCAAAAAACAGTTCCCTAATTATAAGAGCTTATACTTGGCCAGATTCCTGTCCTGCTTTCCCTCCAAGTATTAAAAATGATGCAGCCCCTCAATGTGAATTAGTTTCACCACTCCCAAAAGTAAGAATTGAGATTGCTGATACTGGCTCAGGAATATCTCAGGCTGATCAAGAAAAGATATTTGATCGTTTTTATAGAGTAGAGAATTCTGTTCATACTGAGCAAGGAACCGGTTTAGGTTTATCAATAGTGCGCGGAATAATTGAAAAACACGGTGGGGAGATTCGTATGGCTAGTGAATTAGGAGTAGGAACAACGTTTTGGTTTGATTTGGCCTTAGCACAATCTGATAAAGATGAATTATTGACAAAAGCTATTAATAATTCAGATTCTTTTCCAGGTTCTGAAATTAAAGAATTTATCTAATTATTATCTATTCCTTTAAAAACATTTTGAACATTTTGATCAGGTACAACTCTGTGAGGGGCACCACTAAATATTTGCTCAAAATTAGAAAAAGAATCCCTTATTTCTGGGCCACTATTTGTGATGATAAATTCTCTTATTCGTTTATCATGCCATGATCCCCGCATTTTAAAAACATTTAAAGCTCTTGCCATCTCCCCTTTTATTTCTACATATTGAAGCAATAATATAGTGTCTGTAATTGTTGAAATATGAGAATCAGTTATAGAATGACTTCCCATAAATTCTTCTGCAGTATTAGTAAAAAAGCCTGCTATTTCCTCTTGTTTTGTATAACCGGTAACAGCAATTACAAACTGTCTAAATGCATTCAAACTTACACCTCTGGCTAATGCAGAGAGAGAATCAATTGCCATTCTTTTTGGTTTGAATTGATTGATTTGCGTTTTTATAATTTGTAAGTGATCCTCTAAACCAGTTGATTCAGGATATGCACAAATAATTTTTAATAATCCATCACTTTCCATTTTTTCAAAATCTATGCCCCAGCTAGTAGCATTCCTAAGCAATTGAGCCCTCGATTCTTCATATGCAAAAAGTATTGCTCTTTCATTATTGTTATAAGCATCTTCAACAAATTTTGATACAAGCATTGTTTTGCCAGTGCCAGTCGCTCCAGTGGCGAGAATAATGGAATCTTGAAAATATCCACCACCACACATATCATCAAGATCTTTAACTCCAGAGCTAATCCTGATATTTGAGGATCTCTGCGTTAATCTCATTGCTCCTAGAGCAAACACACTTATCCCATCCATTCCCATAGTGAATGGATATTCACCTTTCATATGTACAGTACCTCTTAACTTCAGAACTTCTAGAGTTCTTCTTCTCTTCTCTGACTCAAGAACATTTCTTAATAAGACAACATTATCAGATACAAATTCTTCTACACCATATCTGGCAATTGGTCCGTAATCATCCACTCTTTCAGTAGTCATAACTGTTGTCACACCTATTTCTTTTAATCTTGCTATCAATCTAAATATTTCCCTTCTGACAACATAAATTGCATCATACTGTTGAAAGACAGCAGTTATTGAATCTATTGCAACTCTTTTCGCTTTATATTTTCTAATTGCATAACTAATTCTCTCAATAAGACCAGACAAGTCAAAGTTACCAGCAACATCCTGACCATCAGGATCAGGAGATGCGTCCAAAATAAAAAGTTTATTTTGATCAATTAATTCTTGTAAATCCCACCCAAAACTTGCGGCATTTCTAATAATATCTAATGGTGATTCCTCAAATGTTACAAAGATTCCAGGCTCATCAAAATTGCAAATTCCATGGTGTAAATATTGCAGCGAAAAAACAGTTTTACCAGTTCCTGAAGTGCCACTAACGAGTGTACTACGAGAAACAGGCAACCCACCCCTACAAACATCATCAAAACCTTCTATTCCAGTTGGTAGTTTTTGTACTTGCATTTTATTTGATTTGCCAAATTTCTTATCATTCATAGTTTTATGCTAATTAAACTAAATAAAATATATTTTGAATTTATTGCTAATTTTAAAAGTTTCATATATTTTACTTATCTCCACTATATTCAGTTTCAGTTAATTCATCAAAAAGTAGATCTAAACCAATTAAAACTTTCTCTCTATCTGAAAGATCTCCTATTATTTTTCTAACTGGTGGCGGTAAAATTTTAGCTAACGTCGGAGTGGCTAAAATTTTATCTTCTTCTGCAAGTTGCGGTTGCTTAAGTACATCGATAACCTTCAAAGCATAAACTCCTTTGAATTCATTATCTAAAATTTCTCTTAAGGTATTTAAAGCTCTCATCGAATTAGGAGTATTTCCAGCAACATAGAGTTTTAAAATATATGTTTTCCTTGCTGCCATCGTTATAGTTCCTGAATTGATATAAAAGATTTAAAACAACCCTTGACTTATTACACTACAAAATAAGAAAATAAACAAATTACTATGATTGCTTATTGGGCTTAATCAAATTATTAATTTGAGCCTAGTAGCGTCTTTAAGATATGACAAATTCTAAAAACTCCTCAAACAATTCTTCTGAAAGTAATGAATTGTATGCAATAGCAGAAACTTCAGGTCAACAATTTTGGTTCGAAGTCAACAGATACTATGACATTGACAGGTTAAATGCAAAAGAGAAAGATAAGATAACGCTTGAAAAAGTTTTAATTTTGAAGGATAAAGACTCAATAAGTGTTGGTAAACCTTACGTTAAAGACGCAAAAATTGAATTAGAAGTGGTCTCTCATAAAAGAGATAAGAAGATTCTTGTTTACAAGATGCGTCCCAAAAAAAAGACAAGAAGGAAGATGGGACACAGACAAGAACTTACAAGAGTTATGGTAAAATCTATTACAATAGGTAAGAGTGCTCCTAAGTCTTCTTCTAAAAAGGAAACTGTCAAAAAGGAAACTAAACCAAAATCCGAAAAATCTACAAATTAAACAATTCTAATGGCACATAAAAAAGGAACAGGTTCTACTAGAAACGGAAGAGATTCAAATTCCAAAAGATTAGGTGTGAAAGCTTATGGCGGAGAAAAAGTAACTGCTGGATCAATTTTAATTCGCCAAAGAGGTACATCCTTTTTGCCTGGTATCAATGTCGGAAAAGGTAAAGATGACACCCTTTTTGCACTCAAAGAAGGAACCGTAAGTTTCGAAAGCATTAAAAGAAATTTAAGAAATAGAAAAAGAGTTAATATAGTTATCTAATTTTCTTATAAGCTCTTGTAGTTATAAGAATAGGATGAAATACTTCTAAAAAATTTGATTGAAGAGTCTCAAAAAATTTTTCAACAATTTGAATGTCGTCGATATGAAACGGATATTCATTTTTTTCTCCTTTGAAAAAATACCAATTAAATAAAGCAATAGAATTAGAATCCATAAACTCATTGAAAAGCTCAAGTTGTGAAGCTGGATCAGCAAGATGTTCCAAAACATCAAGGCAAACTATCGTATCAAATTTAGATATTTGTGTATCTTGAATTGTCTTGCAAAAAGTAAGTTTTTTTTCCACTCCTAATTTCTTTGCCCTGTATTCAACAAAGTTTCTATTTGTCTCATTAATATCTACAAAAAAAACATGCTCAACTTTTGAAGACATAGCGTTAGCCAAGGCATGCGTTCCAATACCTCCTCCAAAATCTAAAACCAAATCTCTAGAAAATCTCTGCTGAAGTTTTAAAGTATCAGCGATATATTCCCTACTCGTGAGATGCCAAGCAGCTAAATCAGCTACATGTCGATCTCCAACTATTTCAGTATAAAAATCCGAAACATCATTCAAAGCATCTCCAGGATGTGAATTTGCCAAATTCATCTTTGCATTTGCAAGGAATCCATCTAAATCACATTCTCTAATAGATAAGTATTCCATTAAATGTGATTTCAAATTAAAAGCATTGTCTAAAAACTCTTTTAAAATAAAATTATTGTTTTTCAATTTCTTTCTCTAAATTTCCAATATCAAAATCATAGGATGGTTATAAATCTTTCTCAAAGTATTCTTAATATTAAAAATGGAAACTAAAGATGGATTCTTAGTAATTAATAAAGATAAAGGATGTACTTCACATGATTGTGTTAAACAAATAAGGAAATTACTAAATACAAAAAAGGTAGGTCACACAGGAACTCTTGACCCAGAAGTTACAGGAATATTACCAATCGCGATAGGCAGTGCAACAAGATTTATTCAATATCTACCTCAGGGTAAAACTTACATAGGACAAATTAAATTAGGGATAAGAACTAATACTGATGATATTCACGGAGAAATAATTAATCAAAAAAGTTGGCCTAAAATCAGTGATGAAAAATTAGATCAATACTTAAATAGATTTAGAGGAATTATTAAACAAATTCCGCCGAAAGTATCTAGTGTGCACATCAATGGTGAGAGGGCTTATAAAAAATCTTTCAGGAATGAAGTTTTTGAATTAGCACCAAGAGAAGTAAAAATAGACGAACTTACTTTAATGAAATGGGACCAAATAAACGGAATAATAGAAATAAAAATTAAATGTTCAGCTGGCACATACATAAGAGCAATTGCGAGAGATTTAGGAGAAATTCTTAATTCCGAGGGTTGCCTTCTACAGCTAAAAAGAATTTCAGCTTGTGGCTTTGATGAACAAAACTCGATAAAAATATCTGATATCGAAAAAGATAAAAAAAACTCGAGAAATTTCATTATTCCAACAATTTCTGCTCTTAATCACATTTCATCTTTTGTCTTAATTACCGAAGAACAAATTAATTTTTGGCAAACAGGAAGAGCAATTAGAGTTGATATTAAATACTTCCAGGAAAACAAATCTTTTGACTACAAAAAACCCATAAAAGTAATAGATAAAAAACAAATACTACTTGGGATAGGTTTCTTAAATGAAGAGCAATCTAATATAAATCCAAAATTAGTCCTCAATGCTAAATAACTTCTATAGGTAATCTTTTCTAAAAGGTTTAACCTGCACACCCTTATAAAAATGCTTTAATATCCTTTCAGCTTTTTGACCTCTAGACGCCAGATATTTAGCTCCCCACTGACTCATTCCGACTCCATGACCTGATCCTTGTCCAAAAACTATCAACCCTTTCTTTTGAGGAGCATTGTTGTTTAATTCTTCCTCAAAAAATTTAAATCTGATAAAATTACTGTTCAGGCCTAATCTTTTTCTAAAATCTACCCCAGACATTTGATCAGAACCATAAGCCCCAATAAGTTTTAAATTTTTTACCCTCCCTGTACTAGTAATATCTAGAATCTCTATATTTTTTAAACCTCCAATCTTTGGAAATAAATTTATTAATTCATTACTCGAAATTTTTTTTTGCCATCTAAATTTTGGATTATTTTTATCAAAATCTTTCACACTTGATAAATATGGATATTTATTTTTCCATACATCTTGACTATTTTCTGTCATTCCACCTGAGCTGCTATGAAACAAAGCATTAATTAATTTATTTTTATAAGTTAAAACCAAAGATCTTGTACTTTTAACGGCTCTGATAGTTTTATAAGTTCTTGATTCCAAGCCATTATAGACTTGATTTTTTTGGGTTGAATCTATATCAAATAAATTATTTCCCTTTTGCTTTAAAGCATAAGTTCTTGAGGCAATTGCTTGTGCCTTTAATGCTTCAATAGGCCATTTTGTTGGCATTTCTGAACCCACTACGCTATTAAGGTATTTTTCTATTCCTAAAACATTTACTACCAATATTTCAGAATCAGCTACAAAGAGATTAAGCTTACCGGCAAATCTCTTCTGACCTACCCAAATACCTCTTCCATCGGAAGAACTCACTTGAAATTTTTGATTACTTTTTAAGTCATATTTTTTTTGTTTATTCTTATCAAAATATAAAATTTTTCTATTTTTCTCATTTTTCAAAGTTAGACCTTTTATTCTTTTGCGTGAAAAAAATTTACCCTCTATTGTTAAAGGAATTGATCTATCTGATCTGATCCTTAAATTGTTATTTTTTGATATCAAAACTCTAATTATTGGTTCTCTCGATGCAAAAACACTTTCACTCTGAAAAATACAAATAAATAAAATACTTATCAGACAACATTTTCTATAGTTATTTTTAAATTTAAGTATCACTTTGTTTAAAAACAAATGCTTAATTTGCCTAAGTTTGACTAAAAGTCTAAATTTAATCCAGATATAACAATAAAAATATCATAAATAAGTGAATATCACCTTCTTAGGAACAAGCTCAGGTGTCCCATCCTTAACGAGAAATGTTTCTTCCCTAGCACTTAAATTATCACAGTCATCAGAAGTTTGGCTTTTTGATTGCGGAGAAGGAACGCAACATCAAATAATGAAAAGCAATATTAAATCTTCACAAATCAAGAAAATATTTATTACTCATATGCATGGTGATCATATTTATGGTTTGCCTGGACTTTTAGCCACCTTAGGTTTATCAGGTAATAGTAAGGGAATTGAAATTTACGGTCCTTCAGGGTTGCGAAGTTTTATAAATTCATCACTTAAAAGTAGTTTTTGCAAATTGTCTTTCCCGTTGCATTTTGTGGAAGTTGAAGATTTTGCATCAGAAAATAAAATCCTATTTGAAAATAACAAAATAAAAGTAAATTGCGCCTGCCTTAAACATAAAATACCTGCTTATGGTTATCGAGTAAGTGAAAAAGATAAGCCAGGCATATTTGATATCAAAAAAGCAGAGTCTCTAAAAATAGCCCCTGGACCAATTTATTCAGAACTGCAACAAGGTAAAAAAGTCGTACTAGAGGATGGTAGGGCATTTGATGGGAAAGATTTCTGTGGACCACCTAGAGAGGGTGAAAGTTTTGTTTATTGCACAGATACAGTCTTTAGCGAATCGGCTGTTTCACTATCAAAAAATGCCGATTTACTCGTACATGAATCGACTTTTTCAGAGAAGGATGAAAGTATGGCCTACGAAAAATTACATTCCACAACAATCATGGCTGCCAAAACAGCATTATTATCTAACACAAAAAAATTAATTATTACTCATTTAAGTCCAAGATACACTAATAAAAATTCAATCACACCAAGCGATTTGCTTAAAGAGGCGCAAAAAGTTTTTCCAAATACTCACCTCGCCAAAGATTTTCTAACTGCAGAAATTAAATAAACTGCAACAGTTCGTTAGCAGGAGCGTTGTAAATGACCAACCCATGAAATAATAGTCTTAGGTTTTTCTATTTGACGTCGATCGAAATGGTCTCTATTTTTTCATCACTACATAAGTCTTTCAAAAGACTATTTATTTTTCTTCCTTTAATTGTTGGTTTACTTATTAATCCAATTTCTGCTAATGCACTTTATCCTAGTGATCCTTCATCAGTAGATGGATTGAAAGAAGATCTTCATGGAGCAGATCTTCAAAATAATGAATTTGTAAAATATGATTTATCTTATCAAGATTTAGGAGAGGCTAATCTTCAAGGCGCCTATATGAGCGTGACAACTGCAAAGAATTCTAGTTTCAAAAGCGCCAATATGAAAGATCTTATTGCATATGCTGTACGTTTTGATAATGCTGATTTATCTGATGCGAATCTTACAAATGGTGAGCTAATGAAAAGTGTTTTTGATGGAGCAATTATAGATGGTGCAGACTTTACAGATGCAAATCTTGATCTTTCTCAGAGAAAATCATTATGTGAAAGAGCTAGTGGAACTAACCCACAAACTGGAGTTAATACAATTGATAGTCTTGAATGCACTGGCTTAAAAGGTTACATGCCACCAAAGCCAAAAGCATAAGATTTAAAGCTAACTAACTTCAGATGGGAAGATATTACCAGGCTCTTTTGAGTCTGGTTTTTTGCTATACCACCATTCTTGTATATCAGAAGAAAATTTCTTCGAAAAAAAAGTAATAACTGTTTCAACAGGTTTTGATCCAGGCTCCAAAATCTGAACTGAGTAAGATGGGCATTTTCGTGAAGCCATATCAGCAACGAACCTAGAGCCTATTCTTCTCCAACTAGGCTCCTTACTTCTCCAAGCAAGTCTTGAACAGGGCCAGGGTAACTCTTCCCTATCATATAGTCTGCAACATGGTCCAATTACCCTATAACTGTACTGACCTCCATAACTTGATTGAACACTACCAGTCTTGAAAAATTCAAATTTATTCATCCATAAAAAAAAGCCACCTTTATAGAGGGTGGCAGAGAAATAATGAATAATCAACTTAGAAAAGTTAATTTTTTATAATTAATACAATTCTTCCTCAGAATGAGTTGTAATTGTTACGTCAGATGTTGGATAAGCAACACATGTAAGTACAAAACCAGCTTCTAGTTGGTCATCATCCAAGAAACTTTGATCTGATTGATCAACACTACCTGAAGTAACTTTTCCAGCGCATGTTGAACATGCTCCAGCTCTGCAGGAATAAGGAAGGTCTATACCTTGTTCTTCAGCAGCATCAAGGATGTACTGGTCATCAGGTACTTCGATAGTTGAATTAAGACCTTCACCTTCGTTGATGAGTGTAACTTTGTAAGAAGCCATTTAAAAAAAAAAAATTGTTGGTAGTTAATACCTATCAACTACATTTTTAACATCGATTGGGTCGATATGTGAGATTTTGAAGTAAAAAATGACACAATAAAATGTATGAAAGAGTATCTATAAGAAAAACTTATACTTAGGCTGGATCGCTAGTTTTTTGCGCAGAAATGCATGCCCAATCTTTTCTAGTTGATACATCCAATAATTTCAAGTCATTCTGAATTAATATTTTTATAATTTCATCCTTTTGTGAATTCAAGATTCCACTAAAAATTACTTCTCCATTGTTTTTCAAACACTTATAAATATTTGGAATCATTTCTTTTATTACTTCAGCAAGAATATTGCATAAAACAAAATCAAATTGTTTAAGTTGATTTTTTAAAATTACTTCATTAAAAGGTCCCAAATATGTATTTAAGTTTTTTAAATTACCGAAATTTAGTTGAAAATTAGAGTTAGTTGAATTTATAGCTAAATAATCATTATCCACTGCACAAACCTCCTCTGCGCCAAGTAATTTTGCGGCGACACTCAAAATCCCGCTACCACTCCCAATATCCAATACCTTTTTATCAGAAAATAAAATATTCTCCATTTTTTCCAAGCAAAGATAAGTCGAAGGATGACTTCCTGTACCAAAGGCTGCTCCAGGATCAATTTTTATAATTTGTTTATCTTTAAATTTTTCATTTGGATTTATCCAACAAGGCAATATTAAAAAATGATTTCCTACTAATTCAGGAGCCCAATATTTCTTCCAGCTTGTTAACCAATCCTCCTCTTTAATAATACTCCAATCAAAAACTTGATTCTTAGTGGGATTAATGTTTAGAAGTTTGCTAATTATTTTTTCAAAACCACTTCTAGAACTCTCGCCCCAATCATCAATTGGAAGCCATATATTCACTTCTTTTTTATTTTCATTTTTAATTAAATATTCAAATGAAAAACTTAATATTCCCAGATCATTTAATTTCCAAATAATAATTTCTTCAGAATCACTTTCTATTAGAAAAGTTAGTTTATACCAATCTTTAGTTTCCATTAATTAGGACAAGCCTCTTCATAAAGTAACTGGATTAGCGTTGGTAATCCCATCTACTTCAATAATGGTGTCAAGCAACTTATTAGGTATTGGATCATCAATACTTAGAACCATAACAGCTTCTCCTCTAACAATTTTGCGCCCAACTTGCATTGAGGCAATATTTACATTGTTGCTACCTAATAAAGACCCCAGCTTGCCAATAATGCCTGGCATATCTCTATGCCTAGTAACCAACATATATCTGCTTGGCGATACATTAACTGGGTATTGATCAATACTAATAATTCTTAATTCCCCATCAGCAAAAATGCTTCCTGCTACGCTATGGTCGCCATTATCTCCATAAGTGGTTAACTGAAGCGACCCACTAGCAAATTCAGGTCTCGCCTCATCTTTATTCTCGACTACCGAAATACCTCTTGAATCTGCTTCTAGCGAAGCATTCACATAATTAATCCTATCCCCTAAAGCTTTACTTAAAAGGCCTTTTAGACTAGCTATTATTAATGGCTGAGAAGGATGTTGAACAAATTCACCTTGTAGCTTTACTTCTAGTTTCTGTATCTGCCCACCTGAAAGCTGACTTATAAGCAGACCCATTGTTTCAGCCAACTGCAAATGAGGTTTTAGACTATCCATAATATCAGGGCTTAAACCTGGAATATTAACTGCAGTTCTAGCAGATAAACCAAGCAAGACATCTCTGATTTGTTCTGCAACATCAACAGCTACATTTTCTTGTGCTTCCCGAGTAGATGCTCCTAAGTGTGGGGTAAGAATAAGATTCTTTTCAACCTTCAAAAGTGGTGAATTAGATTCCAAAGGTTCTTTAGAAAAGACATCTATTGCAGCACCTGCAATCAATGATTTATTTAAAGCTTCTGCTAATGCCTCTTCATCAATCAAGCCTCCTCGAGCACAATTAATTAATTTTGCGCTACTTTTCATAGTTTTAAGGACGTCTATATTTACTAAATTCTCTGTCTCTGGTGTGCGAGGCAAATGCAAAGTTACATAATCAGATTGTTTGAATAAATCCTCTAGTTCAGATAGTTTAACTTGTATTTGTTGAGCTCTTTCCGTTGAAACAAAGGGATCATATCCGTAAACTTCCATTCCTAATGCATTAGCAACTTTCGCTACATGAGCACCAATTTTCCCTAAACCTACTACACCTAATTTTTTCTTATAAAGCTCATTACCAACAAATTTCTTTCTTTCCCATTTACCTGACAAAGTACTACTATTAGCAATTGGAATATGTCTAGATAAAGCCAACATCATAGCTATAGTATGTTCAGCAGCAGCTATTGTGTTACCCCCGGGAGAATTAACAACAAGCACTCCTTTTTGCGTAGCAGCCTTAACATTTACATTATCAACTCCAACTCCTGCTCTTCCAATAATTCTCAGTTTACTTGAAGAGTTAATAATTTCTTCAGTCACTTGAGTGCCAGAGCGAATCATTAAAGCATCATAATCTTTAATAATGGAAGCTAGCTCAGAGTCTGAGATTCCTATCTTCTGATCAACCTGAGCAACTTGTGAAAGAATATCAATTCCTGTTTGATCAATTGGATCTGTAATGAGAACTTTTGTCATTTAAGATTGGTTCTTTAATCTTTTACTTTAACTTAATCTATAGTGTATGTATCTTATTTTATTAATTTGAATAACACACAAACATTTGAGGATTGAAATTTGACTAAAAGTATTGTGATATTTGAAGACATTGATAAATGTATCAAACTATTTGAAGTTTTCAAGGAAAAATCAGTAATGCTCTCTGAAGCTATTTTGATCCCACCAATAAGTGAGAAAATATCATCGGATGAAACAGAATTGCTAAGTGCGAAAGCAAATATCTTATTCAAATCTCAAAATTTTGAAGATATAAGAATTTTAAATCCGAAACTTGATAGAAAGATTAGACAAAAAGCAATGAGTAGATGGCTAATGCCATTTGGTTTTATAGCTGGAATAGCTTTTTCTAATATGACAAATTTATCTACTTTCGGTTTTCTTGGTTTGAATAACATCGGTGAATCCTTAATTGGAGGTCTTTTAGGAATGGGCTCAGGATATTTAGGTAGTGCCGTTTCTTCTGCAAGTATCAACATCAATAGGAATAAAGAGTTGAGATCAATTATTAATTTAAATAAAGAGGGTAGATGGCTTGTTCTGCTTGAAAATCAAATTGGAGCTGAATTACCATGGGCTTTGATTAAACAATCAGAAGCAAAAGATATAATTTTTTTAGAAGGCTAAATGATTGACCTAAAAGAAATCTTAATAAATTCAAACTACAAAAAAGAAACTGAGGAATTAATAAATATTGCTCACTTAGCTTACAAACACTGGGAAACTTATTGGACTGGTTTTAATTCAACTTATGTTTGCGAAGAGATTTTAAAAGATTTTGAAAATTTAAATGATTTCAAATTTTTTATTTATGGAGGATTCTCCTCTTCTCAAAGATCTAGGATAGCTTGCTTTAGAGGAGATAATATTCTTGAAGAGGATGCGCTAAAAAGTAATTTTCCAGCTCAAGGAATAAAAATTAATGGAAATTTTTTATTTGATAATGCTACACAAGATGATTTTAGATCCCTCTTGATTGAAAATGGGGTAAATCAAATAAAAGTTGGAGATATATGGACTATTGGTGATAGAGGAGCACAAGGGATAATTGATAATTTAGATATTAAGCATCTAGATGAAAAGATTTTTTATTTGAGAGACGTAAAAGTAAAAGTTAATGTAGTAGGTATAGATGAATTACAAATACCTTCTGGAAGATCAAAAAAACTCGTCAATACAGTAGAAGCTTCAACAAGATTAGATGCTATAGCTTCAGCTGGCTTTAGGGTATCACGAACCAAAATCATTGAAAGGATAGAAAATGGAATGCTCAGATTAAATGGAAGCAAAGTTAATAAGCCAACTATTAATCTAAAAATTGGCGACAAACTAGAACTTGAAAATAAAGGATTTATCGAAATTCTAAATTTAGAAATAACCAAAAGAGAACGATGGAAAGTTAAATTACTTAGAAAATGAAACGCAACCTGCTATTTTTTTATAAGGGGGATTAAAAATTCTTCAGTTTGGGCGATTAGCTCAGTGGTAGAGCACTACCTCGACACGGTAGTGGCCACTGGTTCGAATCCAGTATCGCCCATTAAAACTTTTGACAACCAAGGTTATATCCACAGAAAATAATTCTATTTTTTAGATTATTAAAAAAAAATGAAACTTAATCAAATAATTAATCTACATAAGGGGCTTACTGCATTTGTAGTTATAGGTCTTATGATTTTTTTTGATAATTTTACGATCGCTCCCTACGTTTATTTAGCTCTGCATGGTACTTATGGATTACTTTGGCTTTTAAAAGAAAAGATATTCCCAGATCCTTATTTTAAAGAAAAAATCAATTTTTTAACTTCAGTTACTGGTTTTATTTTCCTAGGAAGTTACTGGGTGGCTCCATACATTCTTATCTCATCTCAGAAATCTGTTCCAAATTTCGTAATAGCTGCTTCTGTATCTATAAATATAATTGGTGTATTTCTACACTTTGCTAGTGATGCCCAAAAATATTTTTCTCTTAAATTAAAAAAAGATCTAATTAAAGAGGGATTTTTCAAAAATATAAGGAATACTAATTATCTAGGAGAAATACTAATTTATCTATCATTCGCCATACTTTCAATGAGTTTCATTCCATTAGTAATTCTTGCAATATTTTTCTCTGTAGTTTTTCTGCCAAGAATGATGAAAAAAGATAAATCGCTCAAAAAATATGATTCATTCGAAGAATATAAAAAGAAAAGCGGTCTTATATTTCCTAAATTAAATGCCTGATAACAACTTACCCAGTTGGAGGCAAGATTTAAAATCTTCTAGAAAAAAAGAGGGCAAATCACCCTCTAATAGATGGATACAGCTTGCAACAGTAAGCCAAGAAAATGAGCCAAGATTAAGAACAGTTGTTTTCAGAGGGTGGAATAAAGATAGTTCAATGATTATTTTTACAGATAAAAGAAGTGAAAAAATTGGGCATTTAAAATCTAACCCTAATGCAGAAATATTATGGTTCTTTATGAAAACCAAATCACAATTTAGATTTAAAGGGAAAATAAGTGAGTTAAATGATAACAAAAACTATTGGGATTTATTATCAGAGAAATCAAAAACTTCTTGGTTTTGGGGATCTCCTGGAGAGAAAATAAACCCAAAAGTCCAATCTACCCAAGAAACATTATCCAATCTACCCAAGTCAGAAAATTTTGTTGTTCTAAATTTTGAAATCGATTCAGTAGATCTTCTTAAATTACAACAGCCTGTTCATAAACGATATCTTTGGGAAAAGATTAAGAAATGGGAAAAAGTTGAAATTAATCCTTAAATATTTCTATATTGTATATTTAGGTTGAAAAACATATAGTGATCAGTCAGTTTTAAAAAAGAAGTATTATTTATATGAATTTCTCAGAAATTCCAGAAAACCCTTTTATTTTTTTATCTTGGGTGACTGCTATAGGGCTGTTTATAAGTCTTTCTGAAGCAACAATTAAGATAAAACTTGAGAAGAGAAACAGTTATCGAAAAAGGTTAGAGCTAATCAATAACCTTTATCCTAAAAAATTAGCTTGAAGTATCTGAGAGTATGTTAGCTTGCAAAAATTGAAATAAACCACCTTTGCTTGTTTCTTCTTTAACTTCAACTTGCTTGGAAGGTTTTGCTTTTGTTGAAGATATAATTTCCTCCTCATCTTCTGATTTCAAAATTCTGATAATGACTTCATCTAAGGAGAAATTACCAGGCCCTGTTAATGCAATTGAAGTTGCTGAAGCGAAATACAAAAGTAAAAGCTCTAGTAAGAAAATATTAAAACCTGAAGTAACAAGTGCGTGGTATATAGCGACAGAAATTGTTCCAACAATTGCCAAAGCTCCGAATCTTGTGGCTAAACCTATAATTAGCAACCAACTACCACCTATTTCTGAGAATGCCGCTATGTATGATAAAAATATTGGGAATGGGAGATGTAATGGTCTTACAAAAGCATCAGCGAAATTTTCTATATTTGCTAATTTCTCATAACCGTGGTGAATAAGAACAGTTCCAGTTATAACTCTAAGAATTAATAAAGCAGTATCTTTGCTAAACGACTTGGTAAGAATTGTTGAAAGCACTATAAAAAAATTATCCTTAAGTAAAAATAACTAGTCACAGTATCCATCGTGGATTAAAGAGCAAAAGTCGTACCTAAATAAGTATTTATACTTACTTATCAACAGTGTTTTTTCTGATTAGGAATTCAACTAATTTAAAAATTATTTTTTGAAAAATTTTCTAATATTCTCTGATTTATTTTTGGAATATTTTCTTTAAATTTAAAAAACCCTCTTTTAGCAAATTTCCAAGCAAATAAATCTTCATCCCTCACAAGATTAAAGATTTTTTTATGGTGTAAATTTTTAAACTCAGTTATGAAATCATAATTTTCTCCCACTCCAGGATAAATAATGTCTATTTCGTTGGTATTTTTAAAAGTATTTTCCAATGAATAAGGATCAATCTGTTCAACATTATCAAATTGCTCTACAAATTCAGAGACCAAATCTTGTTTAAATTTCAAAACAGATTCAGACAATTTAATTTGTCTTTGTTCATTTTTTAAAAGGATAATAAATACTTTTTTATAGCTTGGAAGAAAATTTTTAAGGGTTGCAAGGTTCAGATCATTTTCAAACATAATCAGATTATCTGATTTAGGATTCATATCATTTTTATAAATCTCATCTTCAAATGGTATTTGATTAGATTCTTCAAGAAAAATTTGTTGATTACTTATTTTTTCTACATTAAATCTATTATTTGAAAACTTTCTGAGGTTTGATGATGAAAAAAGATATTGTTTTCCCTTCGTTTGCAATCCTCCGACCCATCTCCAGCTTAGGAGATTAGATGAAGCATCTCCATCAAAAAGATATTTAAAGAAAAACTTTGCTCCCAATTGCCATGGAAGGCCTAAATTAAATATCCAAGTACTCGCAAACCACATTCTTGTATGGTTATGCAAATAGTTGTACTGCTTTAATTCATAGACCCAAGAATTAAAAAAGTCTAATTCTGTATTGCCATTAATTGCACTTTTATATAGCTCATAATCAAAATCGATATTGTTTTCTGAAATAAAATTTCTCCAAACTTTAGGTCTATTTTCCATCCACCCTTTCCAGTAAACTCTCCAAAATATTTCTTCAACAAATTTAGTTGAATTTTTGACTTTATACTTATTTTTAATATCCTGGATCAGATCATACTCCGATAATATTCTATGAGTAATGAAAGGCGATAATTTTGAAACTGAACTTTCGTTATTTGGCCCAAAATCAAAATTTCTTAATTTTGCATAATCATTAATTTTGTATTTCGCAAAATTTTCCCAGGTATTTTGAGCTTTTAATAAAAATGACATTTTCTCATAACTTTAAAAAATTTTTTTTTGTATTGATAGAAATTTCAAAAATTTGCCTTCAAATTAATCCTTAAAATTTTCTATTTCACTTTTAAGTAAATATGTTTGATTGAAGTATTTAATTTAAACGACTCATAAGTACATTTTATACTTTTAAATCGCTCTCTGCGTAGGAGGATATTTAGTGTTCAATTACTTTTTAGATCTAATTTTAATTTTCAAATCTTTATTTAAATGATTTTTCTAAAAGATTTTTAAATATTTTTCAAAATTATTATGAATAATTTATTAGTGAGAGATGTTAAGTATCTAGATGAACAATACAGAATAGGTGAAGGCATGATTTCGGATGATGCATTTAAGCAACTTGAAAAGCTCTTTATTCCTGTTGATCCAGAGCCTGACTACTTTAATCAAACTAATAAACTTTTGCCAAAATTAGCCAAAGAAAACTATAAAGAATTTTTGGAAAGTTTATTAACAAAAACAAGATTAAGTATTCAACCAAAAATTGATGGCTGTGCTATTGCAATTAGATATATAGATGGCAAGTTTAATAAAGCTATTACAAAAAAAGGATTTGATGTCTCAAGCAAAATTAAACAAATTAAAAATGTCCCCGATTGTATTCCTATCAAACGAGATTTTCAAATTAGAGGTGAACTATACGCTACAAACCAAGTTGCCGGCATTTCCCAAAGAAGTACAAGAAAATACCTCAATGATAAGAAAGAGATTGGAGAAAGTCTCCGCTTTTGCTGTTTCCAAATACTTAATGGAAGACTTAATCAATATGAAACCCTTAACTATCTTAAAAAATGTGGCTTCAGCACCCCTGAAAGTTACTTCACAAATCATACAAGCGAAATCCAAATATATAGAAAGAATTGGTTAGAGAAAAAAATATTTGCGAAATATCCAACTAATGGGATAGTTATAAAAATAAATAGTAGGAAATTACAGTTACTTAGAGAGAAAGGTTTATCTCAAAATAACGAATGGCAATATGCAATTGAAAAATAATATTAAATAGTAACTTCAAAAAGTGCTCACGATACTGACTTCCAGTATTTACAGTGAAATAGTAATAAAATTTTATTTAAACTCCAAAGCAATTTGCAGGATTACTAAATGACTGCCACTATTTCAAGACCTAAAATCTCTAACTGGGGAACATCTAATATTCCAATCCTTACAGGCAAAACAGCGCTAATTACTGGTGCGAATAGTGGTCTTGGATACTACACTGCAAAGGCCTTAGCAGAAAAAAATGCTAATGTTGTTATAGCTTGTAGATCGCTTGAAAAAGCAAATCAAACTATCAAAAAACTTAAAGATCTCAATCCTGAAGGATTATTTACACCTTTAGAATTAGATTTGTCAGATTTAAAAAATATTGTTGAAGTTCAGTCCAAAATTTTTGATAATTTTGAAAATTTAGATTTACTAATCAATAATGCAGGCATTATGCATCCGCCTAAAACTCTTAGTGTCCAGGGATATGAAATACAATTTGCAGTTAATCATCTAGCTCACATGCTTTTGACCCTAAAGCTACTCCCAATTATTGAAAAAAAAGAAGAATCTAGAATAGTTACGGTTACTTCTGGAGCACAATTTTTTGGCAAAGTTGGTTGGAAAAATCTTAAAGCTGAGAACTATTACAACAAATGGGAATCTTACTCCAATAGCAAATTGGCAAATGTAATGTTTGCTTTGGAACTAAATGAAAACTTAAAGCACAAAAATATACTTTCTTTAGCTGCTCACCCTGGAATTGCAAAAACAAATCTCTTTACTGCTCAAAAACCTAACCCTAGTCCATTAGAAATTTTCTCCTTGGAATTATTTAGCCCTATTTTTCAAACTGCTGAAATGGGTGCTTTACCTCAACTTTTTGCAGCTACTTCACCAGATGCAAGAGGCGGTGACCATTATGGTCCTAGATTTAATTTCAGAGGTCATCCAAAACTATCACCTACTTCTCCTTTCGCTATGAATAAAAAAGAAAGAAAAAATTTATGGGAAAAAAGCCTTGGAATACTTAGTAAATTCTTATAAATTTTTCATTTTTACTAACTTTAGAAAATACTTCAAGATATGTAATTCACTCTCTGAAAGTTTCATAAATTCTGTTAAGGCATCATAATTTTTTTCATCAATTTTTTTTGACAATTTAATAAAACTATCTTGGTTTTCATTAACAAAGCGCTCAGCAATCTGAGACGGAGTTAAACCCTTTTCAATTAGTTCACCTGGAGCATTTTTCTCCCACTTTTCATAAAACCAAGAGAACCAATATTTTGCAGTATTTTCTTCCATTAATTAACTTTTCTTTGGCAAATATTATAAATGCTGAAGAAAGATCTCATGATTGAATTACCCCTTAAACACAATTAATATAAATGCAATTATAAATTTAATGATAGATAATCATTCTAGTAAAGGAAATATTAATCTTATAATCGGGTTAGGTAGATCTGGATTTTGGGCTGCCAAGTATTTGAGAAGCATCAATAAGAGAGTAATTGTTTGGGAAAGTAAAGATGGGATAGAATTCTTAGAAAGAAAAACAGAATTAGAAGACCTTAATATACTAGTTTCTCTGAATAAAGAATTTGTATTTGAAGAAATTCAACCTTTTGTGAAAGAGATCGAATCTGTTGTTGTAAGTCCATCAATACCTTATGACCACATAACTATTATTGAATTAAAAAAAAAGGGAATTAAAGTAATTGGAGAAATTAATGTTGCATGGGAAATTTTAAAAGACACAAATTGGATAGGTATTACTGGCACTAATGGCAAGACTACTGTTACTCATCTACTAAGCCATATACTCTGTAATACTGGATTATATGCTCCTTTTGCTGGAAATATTGGTACACCTTTATGTAAATATGCTCACTCCAAAAAGCATGAAAAAATTGATTGGGTTGTAGCTGAATTAAGCAGTTATCAAATAGAAATATCTCCAGAAGTAAAACCTAATATTGGAATATGGACAACCTTCACAGAAGATCATCTTGAAAGACATAAAACACTTGAAAACTATTTCAACATAAAAAAAAGCTTGCTAGAAAAATCTGATTTTAGAATTTATAATTATGACGATAAAAATCTAAGAAATCACTACAGTTCGCTATCAAGTGGGGTTTGGATAACAACTAGTTTCGATAAATCAAATTTTATTCAATGCGATTATTGGATAGATGATCAAGCATACATTGTTGAGAGAGGAAAGAAATTATTCAAACTTGAACATTTTTCTTTAAAAGGAATGCATAATCTTCAAAATCTTTTATTGGTAATTGCAGCAGCTAGAAAAGTTGGATTATCTGGGAAACAGATTAAAGATTCTTTATCTAATTACAAACAATTACCCCATAGGATGGAAACAATTTATAAAAATAATGATCTGGAAATAATTAATGATAGTAAAGCTACAAATTTTGACTCATCTATTGCAGGAATAAATTCAATTGAAGGTCAAATAATAATCATTGCTGGGGGTAGATTAAAAGGCAATGAATATAGTAAGTGGATAAAACTTTTAAAGAAAAAAGTTAAATGTGTTTTCCTTTTTGGAGAAAGCTCAAAAGTCCTAAAAATGGCGCTTATTAATGAAGGATTTAAAAAAAATATTTTTGAATTTTCAGAACTAAAAGAGCTTTTAAATTTTGTTTTTCATTATTTACAAAATAATAGGGTTGGAACATTATTATTCTCACCTTCATGCTCTAGTTTTGATCAATTTAAAAATTATGAAGAGCGTGGAGATTATTTCAAGAAACTAATAAGTGAAAAATTTAAGGTTAATAAATCCATTTTTTGTTAAGGTATTATTTCGTAATTTTCAGGTCGGTCATCACAACCGTCTCCCCTCTAGCAAATATTCACTTAATTAGTTAGATTTTGACTATAAATTACTACTAGTGATGAGTGAATCTAACAAGTTACCTCAAGCAATAAGTCATAAAAAATTAAGTTACTTGATGCTTAAGGCACAAAAGGATTCTCTTTTTTCTGATGAATTAGCAGAAATAGAAAGTTCCGAAAAAAGAGAATTTGAAGAGTTAATAAATACTTGGGAAGCTTCAACTAAGAAAGTAGTTAATGAGTTATCAAAAAGAAAAAAGAATTTACTAAAAGATAAATCACCGAATTCTTTAATTGCTCTTGGTGCTATGGAAGTTCATCTTAATATGGCTTTGCAAGCCTTAAATGAATTTAATAAAGAAGTTGATGGGTAAAAGTAACATATAAATTACAAGGAAGGCATCGAAAATAAGAGAAAATCTAGGTCTTTTTCAGTATCTATAAAGATATCATCATAATAATTAACTTCAAAACCCAAGCCGTCTCCAGATTCGAGACATATATTTGAATTAGAGTCTTTACTTTTTAATATAAGATTACCTTCTATTATTTGTATCCAATTATATTTATCGATTTTTAATGGCAATTTTTTTTCTTTAATTGGCTTGTATTTACAACGCCATAAAGAGATACTTTGATTTAGAAAAAGCTTATTATTTTTTACGTCTTTGTAATTAAAAATAAGATTATCCCACAACTTTTCATTTAATGAAATTTGATCATATCGGGGGTTGATATTTTCTTTTTGAGGGTATATCCAGATCTGGAACAACTTACAGGTCTCATTTTCTTCATTCTTCTCGCTATGAGAGATTCCAGTTCCTGCAGACATAACTTGTACTTCATCTTTGCGAATTTTTCCAAAATTATTTAACGAGTCTCTATGAGTTATTGCTCCTTTTGTTACGACAGTAATTATTTCCATATTTGCATGAGAATGTTTATTAAATCCTGCATTAGGAGAAATAATATCTTCGTTTATAACTCTAATTTTCCCAAAATTATCCCATTTTGGATCTCTATGCTCTGCGAAAGAAAATGAATGCATCGAATTTAGCCATTCTCTAGTCGATCTAAATCTTTCGTGAGATTTCCTTATTTTAATTATTTTCAAAGACATAAATACTAAGAAATAAATATGGTGTATTTGTGTAAATTAGATATTTTGAAAATTATAAATTATGAATAAGTGATATTACTTTTTATTTATTTGTTAATTTTACTTTGTGCTTTATTTGCTTTATTAATTATTTTTTTTGCTTCTTCTCTCGTAGAACATTTTTCTGCCTCAACATTCAAGTTTTTTAGTTTATTTAGTTGCTTTGAAATTTTCATATAAGGTTAACTTAACAAATAGAAATTAACACATATTTAATGGAATAGCTAAAAATACAGGTTTGCATTTGAGCCTTGCTACCTAAAAATAAGATTTGAGGATGGAATTGTCGGAACAGTATAGAGGATGTATTGGATTATCTTTGATTGTTTTCTTAATTAAAAGTGGTCCAAGAGGATTATCAAAATTATTTTTCCTAATTGAGTTATATTGTATTATTTTTTTTGATATTTTTTTATTTCTATTGAGAAATTTCCCTTTGTTACCCCAACCTAACCATAAATCACAATTTTTATTTTCAGACCAGTGTTTTAAGTTTTTATTAATAAGATTATTGTTTAGATGACCCACAGGATTTTTGTGATTAAAAAGTTTTTCTGGTTTGCTTGAAATAAGCGCAAATAGATTGATTAATCTTACTTTGCCATAATTATTGTTTTTCGAAATTTTGATTATCTTTTTTGTTGTATTATCTAAGAAAACTTCATCCGAAAATGAGGGATTTAAACCAATAAAAATAATTTCCTTTGTAGATTTAGAAATCTTATAACTTAAACTCCATCTATATAGTTTGTTAGCACTTATTAAACAATTTCTTTCTAGAAATAAATTTTTCAACCTAAACCTACACCTCTAGCCATAAGAGTGGCAAACAACGGTATTGTTGCAAAGCCTACTAATTCAGTAGTAATGATGAATCTAAACCTCTTAACTAGATTCTCAGATATTTCAGGTAATTTATTCTTACTTAATGGAATAGCCCATAAGATATATGTTGTTGTTGGGTATAAAGAAAGTAATCCCACTATGATATATAGAGAAACTTTTATCCAAAACACAGGATTACCTGTATAGAAATCACCTCCTTGACCAAAATACTTAACACGCAAAATCCCAGTAACTAATATGGCAACTCCTGCTAAACCATAAACCACATCTGCAACTATCATTGAGATCGTCTCATTTCTATTAAGACCTACTTTGAGAGTCAATCTTTCAAACAAAAGAGAACCGAAGCACAAAATAATTCCTAAATAATGAACATATGCCACTAATGCACTTTTAGCAATTTCACCTGTTAATAAAGTTCCTAATAACATGTTCAAGTCAAAATTTATACAATCCTAACCACCAAATGAAGAATTTGTTTAGAAATAAATTAATAACTTAAAAGCAAGGTATTAAATCTAAGACTCTAAATACCTTTTCTGGCCATCTTCAAAAAAATCCTTTTTATTCCATACTTCGATTACATCTGGGAAATGTTTTTCCATACAATTATCACAAACCCCATGACTGAATCTAATATCACTAATTTTCGAAAGATATTTTTCTAAATGCATCCAATCGCCCTCCTTATTTTTCACTTCTCTGCAATATGAACAGACAGATAAAATACCTTCCTGTTTGTGCAAGTTAGACAATGCATCTAGCAAGTTCAATGACTTTTTTCTAAGCTCTAAAA
Source organism: Prochlorococcus marinus XMU1412 (assembly GCF_017696315.1). Taxonomy (NCBI): domain Bacteria; kingdom Bacillati; phylum Cyanobacteriota; class Cyanophyceae; order Synechococcales; family Prochlorococcaceae; genus Prochlorococcus; species Prochlorococcus marinus. Next base: position 317,650 of record NZ_JAAORJ010000004.1, read on the forward strand.
ATGAAACTATTTGCTTGGATAATAATTCCATAATATTGAATTGTTGTGTAGTGAGATTTCCTGGCTTTCTATCTATTACACAAAGAGTTCCAAGTTTATTACCATCACTATTTCTAAGGGGAAAACCTGCATAAAAACGAATCTTGGGGTCTCCTGTTACCAATGGATTATTTATAAATCTTTCATCTTGGAAAGCATCATGAATAATTAATGGACTATTTTCTTTTATTGCGTGGGTACAAAAAGACCAATCTCTTCTAGTTTCTGATATTTGAAGTCCTATTTTGGATTTAAACCATTGTTTATCTTTGTCTACCAAAGTCATTAAAGAAATAGGCACATTACAGGTTGCAGCAGCAATTTTTGTAATATCGTCATAACATGATTCTGGCTTGGTTCCCAAAATCCTGTATTCTGCTAAAGCTTTTAATCTTCTTTCCTCTTCTTCTTTTTTTGATACAAGATTCTGCATTAATCTTCACCAATAATTAAAACTTTAAAATTAAAATTTCTTCAAAAAACTTTTTCCGTCTAATACTTAATAAAAAAAAGATAAACTTATTGATTTGTCACTTACTGATTTATTATTTATTAATTTATTTTTTAATGATTTAACTTTGACACTGCCATCCCAGCGATCCATCCACTTGTCCAACAATGTTGAAAATTAAATCCACCTGTGATTCCATCAACATCCAAAACTTCTCCAGAAAAAAATAAACCTGGACAAATTAAGCTCTCCATACTTTTAAAATTAACCTCATTAATTTTTACGCCTCCGGAAGTAACAAATTCTTCACCAAATGGACCTTTGCCCGAAATTATATATTTATCCCTCATTAGAATATTTATCATTTTCTCCCTTTCATCCGCCAGTAAATCAGCCCACTTTTTCTCTTTATCAATACCTATTTTCTTTAATAAAAAAATCCATAATCTTTTTGTTAATAGTGGCACAGGTCTAGTGTTAATTAGATTTACCTTGCCTTTATTTAATCTTAAGTAATTAACTTTTTCTTTTAAGTCCTTATAACTTAAAGAAGACCATTTAATTATTAGGTTAAATTTATATTTTTGGCTATAAAGTTCCCTTGCTGCAATGGATGAAAGTTTTAATACTGCTGGCCCACTAAAACCCCAATGAGTTATTAGTAAATCGCCTCTATTTTGAAAATTCTTATTGTTTAATTTAATTTCTATATCTATGCCCTTTATCGATACCCCAGTACATTCATCCAAATTTGGTTCTTGTGTTGAAAAAGTAAAAAGTGATGGTACGGGTTTAACAATGTTATGTCCAAGATTTTGAGCTAATTTATATCCGCTTGGATTACCTCCAGTTGAAAGAGCAATATTTTTTGAAATTAACTTTGCTTTTTTAAGACTAAAAATATTGAATATATTATCTGGAGTTTTTGAAATTTCTTTTACAAAAAATTTTGTTAATATTTCTACGTTTTTTGATAAAGCACTTTTTCTCAAACAATCAATAACATCTGAAGAAGAATTAGACACTGGGAATACTCTTAGATCTTCCTCAATTTTTAATTTTAACCCTTTTTTCTCAAACCAATCATATACATCTCCAGCTGCAAAACGATTAAATGATTCCAAGAGCTGAATTCCACCTCTGGGGTAATTATCAACTAGTTCATTCGGTATCCATGTCGCATTAGTGACGTTACATCTTCCACCTCCACTAATCCTTACTTTCTCCATAAGTTTTGAAGTGCCTTCAAGAATTATTATTCTTTTTACTCCATGTTCAGCAGCAGTAATTGCTGTCATAAAACCAGCTGCACCTCCTCCTATAACTGCTAAATCAAAAGGTTCCAAAAACTTATTATTCAATATGCTTCAATTTGATAATAGCAAGGAGTTACAAAGAAAAATTACTCCAAAAACTATAAAACTACATAATAAATAGCTGCAATTAACTAATTTTTAAATTTCTAAAAGAAATCAACGCATTCGTTATTTTTATGCTTTAACTTGATTAAATGAGATTAATATTTTCTTACGTTAAATATTCTGAAGCCAGTTTTCCTATGACTGGTCAATATACTGCTCTTCTTTTAATAACTTCTGTTATTTGGGTTCTACTTTGGTTTGGTTATAGACAAAATAAGATAAATGATGAGATCAAGAAAAAAGAAAAAGAAGAAAGAATTAATGCGAAAGTTAAAAGAAGGGAGAAATTAGAGAGTTTGTACCCTACTAATAAAAAAACTGTTTAAAATGAATTTTTTGAAAATATGAAAAAAAATAATTTCAAATCAATAATTCAGTACTTACCCGGGATTTTGATTCTTGTTTATGTATCCTTTTTAGCATTTACTCAATTTATAAAATAAAATTTTTAAACATTATTCGTTTTGATTGGAATCCTTTCTGCTTTTGGAGCTGCTATATCTTGGACTTATGCGTGCTTTATTTGGCGCGCGCAAACTCAAAAATATAAATCAATAGATATAAATTTAATAAAAAATATAATAGCTTTTATAGTTTTTATACCTGCTCTTATTTATCTAAATTCTATAACTCAATTAAAAAACATATTTATCCTACTAATAAGTGGAATAATAGGTATTGGTTTAGGTGATACTTTCTACCTAAAGTCATTACAAACAATTGGCACAAGAAAAACTTTATCTATAGAAACTCTTTCTCCGTTAATGGCTGCTTTGTCAGGGGAAATTTTTATTAATGAAAATTTAACAACTAAATCATGGGTTGGAATACTCATAGTATCGATTTCTTTATTCATAATTCT
>NZ_JAAORJ010000005.1 GCF_017696315.1 Prochlorococcus marinus XMU1412
TCTTTAGACGTCCTTCAATAACAATATTTTGCCCCTCCTTTAGTTCATCTACCATTTCTTGGGCAATATTTCCCCATCCTATAATCTTGAGGCCTGACCCGGGCCCGCCATGTTGTCGCAGATCGCGGATATGACGCCCGCGCCCTGGTCGAAGGCATCGAGGCCATCGGTGCGACAGCCCACATCCCGACCCAGAGGCGGCGAAAGGTTCAGCGCTCCGTGTCCAAACCGATCTACCGACAGCGCAATCTGGTCGAACGCTTCTTCTGCAAACTCAAACACTTCCGCCGGTGCGCTACGCGCTTCGACAAACTGGCTAGAAACTTCCTCGCTGCCGTGGCCCTCGCATCAACACGCCTCTGGGCCAGAAGTTATGAGTCCACGACCTAGGTGTCGTTTCTCAAGACGTTGTTCAGCTGGCTGAGCCTTTTGGCTGGCGGCTGTTTGTTGAGAGCATAGTGCGGTCTTCCTGTGTTGTACCAGTCCAGATATCGGGCGAGGTCTTGGTTTCTGCTGTCGGATGAGCGGTAGGGTATGGCATAGGCCCATTCGCGCAGGAGTGTCTGGATGAAGCGCTCGGCCTTGCCGTTGGTTCTGGGCGTATAGGGCCGGGTTCGGATGTGGCGGATGTTCAGCCAGCGCAGGGCCTTGGCGAAGAGCTTTGAGACATAGGCTGATCCATTGTCGGTCATGACGCGCTCGACGGTGATGCCGCGCGCCTTGAACCAGCGCAGAGCCCGCACCAGGAAGGCTGTCGTGGTGGCGCGCTTCTGGTCGGGCAGAACCTCGACATAGGCCAGACGTGTGGCATCGTCGATGGCCACATGGACGCAGTCCCAGCCGGCGCCGGGATTGCGGTTGCCCTTGCGCCCGCCGGTTACACGGTGGCCGGGTTTGTTGAAGCGGCCCAGGGACTTGATATCCAGATGGATGAGCTCGCCAGGGCGTTCGCGCTGATAGCGGATGACGGGCGGTCTGGGCTCCAGGGCCGACAGGCGGCCCAACCCCATGCGCTTGAGCCAGCGGGCCACAGTCGAGCGGGCCAGTCCCAGCCGTTCGGCGATCTCGGCAGCCGTCATACGGTAGTCCCGGCGTAACCGGGCAGCGCTATCGCGCCACCACGCACCGATCCGTCGGGATGGCCGGTGCGGCGCGCTCGATGCCGTGTCCAGCGCCGCGTGTCCGCCACTGCGATGGCGCGCCAGCCACTTGTAGACGGTGCGAAGCGAGACCCCGAAAGCCGCCGCGATGACCGCAACCGGCTCACCGGCTGCATGACGCTCGACAATCAGGGCTCGCGAATACGGCGTGGTTCTGGCATTCCTATGGCTGTTCATCCGGGCTCTCCTTGATCGCTGTTTGCTTCGCATCAACCAGTCTCAAGGCTTCAGCCCGGGTGAACAACCTTATGAGAACTCACACCTAGGATCAAATCCGGTCTTTCGAGACCCATCCGTTTTTGTCTGATGGGGTGGACGGCCCCGACCAACGGCATCGCGATGTGCCATGCTGGAGCTGTTGGAACCAGCACAAGGGAAGGAACCGTCCACCATGAATGTTACAACAATCGGCATTGATCTGGCCAAGTCTGTCTTTCAGCTTCACGGCGTTGATGAAGCGGGAGAAGTGGTTTTCCGCAAGAAGCTCCGCCGCGGGGGTGTTCTGGATTTTCTGCGGGATTTACCGCCGTGTCTCATCGGGCTGGAAGCGTGTGCCACGGCGCACTTCTGGGCGCGCGAGATCGTCGCGCTGGGCCATGAGGTGCGGCTTATCCCTCCGGCTTACGTAAAGCCTTACGTGAAGCGTCAGAAGAATGATGCCGCAGACGCCGAAGCGATCTGCGAGGCGGTGACGCGACCCTCCATGCGCTTTGTTCCGATCAAGAGCGAGGCGCGCCAGGGCGTGATGATGCTGCATAGGACGCGCGATCTTCTGATGCGCCAGCGCACCATGATGCTCAATGCAATCCGCGCACATCTGGCCGAGTTCGGCATCATCACAGCGCAAGGTCCTCACAAGCTGGCGGCGTTGCTCGACACCCTGGACGAGGATCGCTTGCCGGCTATCGCTCGCTCTGCCTTGACCAGCTTGACGGCCCAGCTCGACAGCCTGGCGGAGGAGATCCGCACGCTTGAGCGCCAGCTCATGGCCTGGCACCGCACCGATGAGACCAGCCAACGGCTGGAGACGATACCGGGTGTGGGCCTCATCACGGCAACCGCGCTGTCTGCCAGCATACCGGATCCGTCGGTGTTCAAGACGGGCCGTCAGTTCGCCGCCTTCCTCGGACTGGTGCCGCGCCAGAACTCGTCGGGCGGCAAAGAGCGTCTGGGGCGCATATCGAAGATGGGCGATGGTTATCTGCGCCGGCTTCTTGTCGTCGGCGCGACCTCTGTCATCCGACGTGTTGGCACGAACACCTCGGCGACGGGGGAGTGGGTCAGGCGTCTGCTGGAGCGCAAACCGGCCCGTGTCGCCACTGTCGCCATGGCCAACAAAACCGCGCGCATCGCCTGGGCTGTGCTGGCCCGGGGCGAGACCTATCGGGCGCCTGCGATGGCATAGGCAAAATAATCTGCGTCAGCCGGAATGCTGTCGCTCAGGAGCTGTGAGGGCAGATGTAAGTGATGATGATCAAACGGGGCCGCAGCCGGGAAAACCCGAGGTGCTGTCAGGGCATAAAAGCTCGATTGTCTGAAAGGGACCCGGCCAAGCGGACTTCATCAGGGCCAGCGGTCACAAGCACCGCGCCAACAGGCCGGACACATGACCGCAACCCGCAATGATCAGAAATCACTCAAATCAGACCTTGCAGAACAGGGGCCGTCCACACATGACAGCACCTGTAAAACCTCGCATCCGAGATGCCATACTTGCGACATAGCTCCTTCGTTGTGAAACCCGCTTCGTGCTCGCGGAGCATCCCGATAATCTGGCTACAAGAACTTACGCGGCCCCACTGGGGCCACGGTCTCTTTTCGCTCTGAATAACGGCTCTTGCGCATCGTCCATCCTCTTCTCGATGGACTCTACCATCCCCTGCCTTTGCTTAATCCATTTTCCCCAAATAATAAACGAGTGGTTCCAGGATAAATACATTCTTTACC